>JAGQPC010000579.1 GCA_020426925.1 Planctomycetales bacterium
ATTCCAACTTGATCTGCTGTACTTTGGGAAAATGGAGTGCGACCAAATTCCGTCGTTGCCAAAATCAGCGTGTCGTGCAGCATGCCGCGGCTTCGGAGATCGCGAATCAACGCCGCAATCGGTTGATCGATTCGCTTGGCTTCGCGGTTGTGATTGCGTCGCATATCTTCGTGGCCATCCCAATTGATACGAGGCGAGCCAAACGATCCACCCGAAAACAACTGCACAAAGCGCACTCCTTTTTCCAGCAGCCTGCGACCCAGCAAACAGTTGCGACCAAAATCGTCGGTTTCTTTGCCGTTGACTCCATACGCATCGAGCGTGGATTGAGATTCCTGTGACAGATCCGTGACTTCGGGGACGGCAAGCTGCATTCGGGCCGCCAACTCGTGGCTGCGCATGCGAGCGACCAACGCGTCTTCGTTTCCGTTTCGGGCTAGATCTCGAGCGTTCAGCTTCGACAGAAAGTCGCGCGTTGCTGTGTCGCGTTCCGCGGACATCTCTTTCGCCGGGAACAGGTCCGGAATCGTTGGACCGTCCGTCTGAAACGCAACTCCCTGATGAAGTGACGGCAGAAAGCCGTTCGACCAATTGATCGTTCCGCCGGCCGGGTAGCCTCGCTGATCTGGCAGCACGACAAATGACGGCAGCTCTTCCGACTCGCTGCCCAGCCCATACGAAATCCACGAACCGATTGTCGGAAACCCGTTCAGTTGAAATCCAGTCAGCTCGCCGAATTGAGCGGGCGTGTGATTGGCCGTGTCCGACACCATCGAGCGAATGATCGTCAGTTCGTCGGCTACCGATGCAAGGTGCGGAAATAAGTCGGAAATCCAAAGTCCGCTTTCACCGTGTTGCTTGAAATCCCAATCGTTCTTGCGCAGCAGGCCGATGCTATTGAAAAACGTTTCTGGCCGTTCGTCGCTAGGCAGTGCCTTGCCGTGGTATTTTTCCAGCTCGGGCTTGAAGTCAAACGAATCGATATGGCTGAGGCCGCCACAAAGACAGATGTGAATCACTCGGTTCGCCGTCGGCCGATGATGCGTCTTCGCGGGCAGTTCACTGGAACGTGCTTCGCGATTGATCAAGCTCGCGAGCGCCGCGCCAGTCAGCCCTCCACTCACCCAAGAAATGAGCTCTCTACGATTCGGTTGAAAAACAGGTATCGTTGTCATGGTTTGAGACTTGTCAGTGTGGTCGGTTAATCCGATGCCGAAGGCGAAGCGCTATCGCGTTTACTGGCGACACAGGCATTGTAGTGTCACCTGACATAAAGGAATTCGTTGCTGTTGAAAACGGCTCGGCATAATGATTCCAATCCGTTTTCTTTCACGAAGTCAATCGCTGCGTTGATTTCATCTTCTGCCGGCTGGCGACTGTACGCGTTCACGTATAGCGTGCTGATTCGCTCTGAATCGCTCGTCGCATTAGCTGTTAACCGCTCGGCCGTGTCATTGGACATTTGCAGTACAAACGGATTGTTCATCAGTGAAAGAGCTTGCAGCGGTGTCGTGGTGATTCCGCGTTTTGGAGCTTTGGCTGACGGATCTGGACAATCAAAAGTATCGAGTATCGTGCGTTTCGCGCCTCGAGGGCTGAAACGATAAACGGTTCTTCGAAACTGGTCTGGACCGGTCGGTTCGATTGGGTCGTAGTAGTGGCTTCCTCGATATTTGTATTCGCGAACGTCGCGATAACCTTCGCCTCCCAGGCGACAATCGAGTTTGCCGGTAACGTGCAAAATCGAATCGCGAATTTCTTCCGCTGTCAGTCGGCGAGGCGTAAACCGCCAAACGAGACGGTTTTCTGCATCGCTTTCTGCAACGTCGTCGCGACTGCGCGAACTCTGCCGATACGTTGAGGAAGTCAGAATCAGCCGATGGATTGGCTTGACGTTCCAATCGTGACGAATCAGTTCGTTGGCAAGATAGTCCAGCAATCTGGCATGACTTGGCCGATCGCCGTTGAAACCAAAATCACTCGGCGTTCTCACCAGTCCCTGACCAAAATGGTAATGCCAAATCCGGTTCACCATGACTCTGGCGAGCAACGGATTGCGATCGCCAGTCAGCCAATGTGCGAGCTGCTTTCTCCGTTCGAAATCAGATGCTTCGGCCGAGCCAAACGATGCGAGACTCGCGTTAATCGACTTCAACCCTGATGGAGACACAGATTCGGCGGGGGTCGTCACGTCGCCACGACGCAAACGCGAAACCGGCGGAGGCGTTTGCGACAATGCCGAATAAACCTTGGGCCCGCGAATTGCGTCTAGCCGTTTTTCTTCCGCTTGGAGCGTTTTGATCTGGTCGGCCAAATCGTCGATCAGCGATTTCGTTGCGGTTTCTTGCGATTCTGATTCGGCAAGCGATTTGTGCTGTTTGCGGACTCTTTTTAGCTCGTCCCGCACGACCGCTAATTGTCGTTTTGCTTCGGCTGCTCGCTCATCAGGAAGTTCGCGTTCGCCGTGTTGCACTCCAGCGATCGCGGCGACTAATCCGTAGTATTCGGCTTGCGTGATCGGATCAAACTTGTGGTCGTGGCATCGCGCGCAGTTCACCGTCAGCCCTAAAA
>JAGQPC010000580.1 GCA_020426925.1 Planctomycetales bacterium
GCCACATCATCCGCCATCGAGCGCCGCTTTACATCGCGCAAGTCGATCCGCGGACTCTGCGAGTGATTCGCAGCACCGAGCAAGTCCTAGTACCTGAGGAAGGACGTGCACTTGGCAACTCGGGCGTGTGCCGAATCAGCGACAACGAAAGTTGGATTGTTGTCGGCGAAGGCAATCCGGGGCAGGGCATTTCATGGACACCAAACCGAGTGATACTCGCCAAATTGCGGTGGACAGCACGTTAGGAACGTCCCAACGAACGAACTCAGGGATCTTTAGCAAGATCCCCTGCCTACCTACGCAGCTAACAAAAAAACGCGACGACAACCAAATGCCATCGCGTTTTCAGGTTGTTTATCAAATCGTCGAATGGGTCGACTATCGACGTCGACGAGCAGCCAAGCAGATCATTCCGCAGACTACAAGCACGATGCTGGATGGTTCAGGAACCGTTTGCAGACCACCAGGGCGGGGACCTCCTTCGTAACCGCCGCCAGCGAACGCCGCGACAAAGTCGCCACTGTTGAACTTACCATCGCCATTCCAGTCGCCTTCGGCCCAAGTTGCATCTTGCCCTGTTTCATATTTTGCGGCGCCGAATACAGCAACAAAGTCGCTACTGTTGAATTGGCCGTCGAAGTTGGCATCGCCGATGTACGTGTTCGACAAGCCAACAACCCATTCAACTCGGTCGTCGTAGTTTACTTGTCCATCATTGTTCAGATCAAACGTCGCATCGTTGCCACCCATGGCAGCGGCGAGCATATCCAGATCCGCAACGTCGCGTGCTCCGCTGCCGTTGAAGTCGCCAGCGACGCCGCCGCCAAGCCACTCGCTGAAGTCGCCTTTTGCAACTGCTGCGATTTGGTCTTCTGTCAGGGCAGTGTTCCAGACTGCGACGTCGTCAATCCAACCTTGGAACGATTTTTCGAAGGCACCTGAACCAGCGTCGGCACCGATACCGATGTAAGCCGGCAGCTGATCCGTACCGGAAAGATCATAGCCGTCAGGTACGTCAAGATTTTCACCGGCAAGTTCGCCGTCAATGTAAACTCGCAGTTCAGTGTCTTCACGCTGGCCGACGATATGGTGCCAAGCCTCATCATCAACTTCATAATCGTCGGCACTCGCTTGCGCCTGACGCTTGTCAGTATTGTCATCCGTCGTCAACACGATCGCTTGACCACCATTTTCGATGTAAGCCAATACGTAGCGAACTCCGCCACCATTGTCGCCACCGTTGCTGAAAATATTACCGCGAACGCCAAAACCGAACTCGTTAACCTTCATCCAAGCACTGACGGTCCAGTCGTTGTCGCCGAAGTTCAAGAGGTCAGGGTTACCGAGGTCTACGTAACCTTCTTCGCCCGGAAATACACCTTCCGGATTAATATGAATCGATTGTCCACTCAATCCATCGGGTACATCATCAGTGAACAGGAAGTCACCGGTCGGCATCCCGTTCAAACCGTTGCCAGAAATGTCGTCGCCGTTGCCGTCTAACGGCCAGTACCCAATCAAATCGCCATTGACTGCGCCGACAACCACCAAGGAAAGGCAGATCGCCATTGTTTGCGTGAAGCGTCTCAAGAACATTATTTCCTCCGTCAATTAGCACCAATCGTAGATCCGCAAATGTATGCACACGTGATAATCATTCTAATCGGAAAAACCGATTCAGCAATCTGTAAGTGGCGGTCTCGCGTCAACGAGAGTAAACAGACCTTCATCGTTAGGCGCTATTGCCTGCAATGCGTTTCGTCCGAGCCTACCCGTACGACGGACTTCTAGTCCGTCGAATCGTCGCAGTAACGGACTAGAAGTCCGTCGTACGGCATACTGCTGGGAACGACTGCCACGAGGTCCCCTGTTCGACCACGGGCAACGTACGTAGACTCGTTAAAAAACCGGATCACCTGCATGCAAGATCCATGACAACGAATCTTCGGACGACGGAAGAGCCCATCAATTGTCTCGGATATTTTTCTCATTGGCGATATTCGCGATCCTTTTGCTGATCACCACGGTGGTCCTGGGATTGAACATTGGCGACTACAACGGCGAGGTCATTCGACTGCGAGCAGAACTTGCCAGCGTCGAACAACCAACCAACGACGAAGAACTGGCGGCCGCGAAAGAACGAGTCGACGCCGCGATCGGACCGATGCGTCAACGTTCTTCCGTACATCGAATGGTCGCGATCCTCACTGCCATCGTCACGCTGCTGGTGAACAGCATTGCGATAACCTATTTCGTTGGCACCAGCCGTTGGTGCAAGGAAGTCGTTACGGCGTATGCAATGGATGCGGCGTATCCGCGGAAAAGCAACTCGATCAAGCGAGCGTCATTTGTGTGGTCGCTACTTGGCATGCTGACAACGGTTGGAATGATCGCTCTGGGAGCAGCGTCCGATCCCGGAACGTCGCTTGAAAACACGGCCGAGTGGGTTCCGTTTCATCTGTGGGCGGCCTTCTTGGGAATCTCGCTGATTGCCGCTGCGTTCGTCATCCAACTGCTGAAAATTCAAGATCACTCGGCATTGGTCGAGGAAATCATGCAGAAAGTTCGCGAGATCCGTTTGGAAAAAGGCCTGGAAGTCGAATAGCTTTCGGAGCAAACGAAACTCATGCGAGCGTGCATCCAAAGAGTCACGGAAGCTTCAGTCTCCGTTGACGGAAAAGTCGTCGGGCAAATCGGCCGAGGCTTCGTTGTGCTCTTGGGCGTTGCCGAAACCGACACCGAAAAAGATGTCGAGTATCTCTGCAACAAAACGCTGGGTTTGCGAATCTTCGAAGACGCCGAAGGCAAAATGAACCTCTCAATCGAAGACGTCAACGCGTCGTTGCTGGTCATCAGCCAGTTCACGCTCTATGGCGACTGCCGAAAAGGGCGCCGCCCCAGTTTCGTCGATGCGGCCCGACCAGAAAAAGCAAACGAGCTGTATCAAAAGTTCGTCGCGATCGCAAAAGGGCAGGGCATTCACGTCGAATGCGGCGTCTTCCAGGCGAACATGCAAGTATCCCTCGTTAACGATGGACCAGTGACAATGTTGCTGGACAGTGCAAAGCTGTTTTAGGTGTATCGTACGATGGACTTCTAGTCCGTCGATCCACGACCAAACGAGACTTCGCACTAATTCGACGGACTAGAAGTCCGTCGTACGATCAAGGATCGTCAGCTGTCGAACGCTTTAGCGGGAGGAGGAGGACGGTGTTAGCTGCCGGGATCTTTAGCAAGATCCACTACGACCTCGCTGGAAAATGTCGTGCTTTGCTGCGATCGGACGATTACAATCGTCGGCAATCAATGCTTCTGCACCCACGCACGCAAGGAATTCCGGATATGTCGAAGCTCCGCAGTCAGCAATACTGCTCTCAGCGAAATCGAAAGCAACTACGCAGCCTAGCACCAAATCTCGAACCGCTCGAATCTCGCATCGTCCTCGACGCGAGCGTTTTGATCACGGAAATCGTCGCGGCGAACGGGCAGGGCATTCGAGACGAAGATGGAGATCGCAGCGACTGGATCGAGCTCTACAACAACGGGGACGCCGCGCAGGACCTCACGGGCTGGTACTTGACCGATGACGCGGCCCAGAAGACGAAGTGGAAATTTCCCGCGGTCACGATCCAACCGGAACAACACATCGTCGTCTTCGCGTCAGGAAAAGACCGCACTGGCGACGAAATTCATACGAATTTTCAGCTCGCCCGCGAAGGCGAATATGTTGGGCTCGTCAGGCCGGACGGCACTTCGGTTCAGTTCGAATACGCCCCGCAGTTTCCAGCACTGGCCGAAGATCGGTCGTTTGGACTCAAGCAGCCGTCGGAAATCTTCTCGCTGGTCACGCCAACATCGGATGTTCGAGTGCTCGTGCCGACTGTAGAAAATGGCGGCGATCAACTGGGCACGTCGTGGACCAACGTGGGTTTTGACGACAGCTCGTGGAGAGCAGGGCAGGGCGGAGTTGGACTTGACGAGACGACGTCGTTCGACGAATTCATCAAGACGGACATTGAAGAAGAGATGCTTGACAAACAGGGCAGTGCTTTCATTCGCACAACGTTCACTGTCGCTAACACGTTCAATCTCGCGAATCTTTCGCTCGGCATTCAATACGATGATGGCTTCGTGGCCTACATCAACGGAACCGAAGTCGCACGCGCCAACGCTCCGCTCGTTCCGGAGTGGAACTCAACCGCAGACGCGTCTCACCGCGACTCATTGGCAACTCGATTCGAGTTCTTCGACCTGGCACCGTTTGCCAACGTCTTGGCGGACGGCGACAACGTTCTGGCGGTCCACGGCATGAATCGCCAAACAACTTCGGACGATTTTTTGATCGCGACCGAAATCACGGCCACTCGGTCGTTAGCCATTACCGACACGACGCCCGGATTCTTTTCGCAGGCGACCCCAGGGTACGCCAATGGCGACCAAAACTATGCGGGTCTTGGCGACCGAGTTGTCGCGTCAATCGCCCGTGGATTTTACGAGGAACCGATCGACGTCGCGCTGACAACAGAAACGGCCGGCGCCACTCTGATTTACACGACCGACGGAAGCCTGCCGACGCTTGAAAACGGAACCGTTATCGAACCTGCCTCGCCGACGTCGCCACCTGCCGCCAACGTCGCAGTCGATCGTACAACAACGCTACGAGCGATCGCCGTCAAGGACGGTTTTCTTGCAGCTTCCGCGATGACAGAAACGTATCTGTATCTCGACGACGTTTTGAAGCAGGACTATCAAGCGACACTCGACGCTGGCTTCCCTGAAGCTTGGCGTATCCGCACTGAGCCCGATTACGGCATGGACACCAAAGTCATCGGCCCGAATGACAATTACGACGGTGAGTTTGCGAGCCAGGCAATCGAAGCGTTGAAGGCGGCACCTACGATTTCCATCGTGACTGATTTGGACCACCTCTTCGGCGAGGAGAATGGAATCTACGTGAATTCCGTCCGTACCGGCTTTGATTGGGAACGTCCAACGTCGGTCGAGATCATGATGCCCGACGGAGGAGACATCCAGGTCGATGCTGGCATTCGAATTGCCGGTGACAATGTCCGTAACTTTGGGAACTCAAAAAAGCAGTCGCTGCGGCTGGAATTTCGCGAGATCTACGGCCCGACAAAACTTCGGTTTAAGCTGTTCGATGATCCCAACGCAGACACGTCGTTTGACACGATCAACCTCCGAGGAGCGTACAACGACGGCTGGGTCCACACGCCATCATCCACGCAGTTCATTCGCGATCAGTGGGCGCGGACAACTCTGCAAATGATGGGCAACCCTCAGGTCAATGGTCGCTTCGTCCATGTTTACCTGAACGGATTTTATTGGGGAGTCTACAACGCGGTCGAACGACCCGTCGCCTCGTTTGCGGCGACATACTACGGAGGCGACAAGGACAACTGGGACTCATTGAACACCGGACAGATCCGAGACGGATCGATCGTCGCGTGGAATACGCTGCGTGCGCTCGCACGAGACGTCGATGACGATGATGTGGCCGCCAGCAACGCGGCGTATCTCAAGCTTCTCGGTCGCAATCCCGATGGAACCAACAATCCGAACGAAGGGTCGCTGCTCGACGTTCAAAACTATATCGATTACTTGATCGTAAATTTCTATGGAGGCAACACCGACTGGCCTGGTCGCAACTACTACGCAGCGCGAGAGCGCGGCCCCGATTCCACTGGGTTCAAGTTCTTCGCTTGGGATACAGAAAAGATCCTGGATCATGGAGAAGGGTCAACGCTGACGACGAACCGAGTTAACGACGCGCGTGAGGGATCAGCGGAAGCGTATTTCAGGCTACGAAACAACGCTGAATTTAGACTGCAATTCGCGGATCGAGCTCATCAACACTTCTTCAACGGAGGCATGCTTTACGTTGATCCTGAACACCCAGAATGGGATCCTGCCTTCCCCGAACGAAACATGCCTGCGGCAACTTACGCGAAGATCGCTCAAGAAATCGAGCTGCCTCTGATCGCTGAATCGGCGAGATGGGGTGACACTCAAACCACGGGCACACGACAAGACGGGCGAACGTATACATTGACTGATTGGCGACAATTTAGAGACCGCTTATTCGAACGATACTTCCCGCGTCGATCAGAAATTGTCCTGCGACAATTGGTCGATGCCGGCCTTTATCCGGAAGTTGCAGCACCTGCTTTCAATCAACACGGTGGCACCGTCGATAGTTCGTTCTTGCTCGAAATCAAAGCGGACGGCCCCGTGTACTACACGGTCGACGGAAGTGATCCGCGACAAAGTGCGCTCGATGTCGGAGTGACCGAATCCGGTATTTCTCCAAACGCGATACTTTATGAAGGCTCAGTGCCGTTGGCAGGCGGCGGAACGGTAAAAGCTCGAACGCTCATTGATGGCGAATGGAGCGCCCTCAACGTTGCAACGTTCATTCCGGCCGCTCCGCCGCTTCAGATCACCGAAATCATGTACCATCCTCAAGATTCGGCGACGGGCGATGTTCCGGACGACGACTTTGAGTTCATCGAACTGGCCAATGCCGGGACCGAACCAATCGATCTGTCCGGCGTGCGTTTGGCGGACGGTGTCGAAGTGGAATTGCCAGCCGAATCGTTAGCCGCCGGTGAACGAGCAGTCGTCGTTCGAAATGCGGACACATTCAAAGCTCGTTACGGTGCGGACGTTCGCATCTTGGCTTCGTACGGAAGTGAATTCAAACTCAACAACGGTGGCGAATCGATTCGAGTCGAAGATTCTGCCGGCAACGTCATCGAAGAGTTCACGTACGACGATGCCTGGGTCGCTACCACAGACGGAGGTGGCTATTCACTCACACGACTGCGGCACGGCGGTGACTTATCAACGGCCAGCGCGTGGCGGTCGAGTTTTGAGATCAACGGAACACCGGGCAAACCTGACACGCCAGACTTTAACCGTGACGGATCGGTGACTCCAGACGACGTCGACCAGTTCTGTGCATCGTTCGCAACCGACGACCTGCGATGGGACTTGAACGGTGACGGAGTGCGCGACCTTCGGGATCTTCGGCTGCTGATGCACGGTGAGCTTGGAACGGAAATCGGCGATGTCAATCTGAACGGAGTATTCGATTCGGCGGACCTGACTATCGTTTTCAAAGCGAACGAATATGAAGACGGCATCACTGGTAATTCTTCTTGGTCCGAAGGCGACTGGAACTGCGACGGCGATTTTACGACTCGCGATTTTGTCGAAGTCTTTATGGACGGCGGCTACGTGAATGACGCTGCGGCTCAAGCTACGGTGCAAAGTCGCACTCAATTATCGGGCGTTGCAGCGGCACTGGTGGATCACACGTTTTTAGAAGAACGCAACCGCACATCCAAAACGAACCGGGCGTTTTTGAGCTGACTGGAGGACCGAGAGGCTGGTGCCAAAGATTTGACACGTATAACATTCTGCTATACACTTGATAAAACGGTTTGCAGCGAGACCGAGATTAAGCCAATGCAAAAAAACAGTTCCCTCATGGTGAGACTTGATGCCGAATCGAAGGCGATTCTCACCGCAGCTGCTGAACTACGCCAGGTTAGTGTCAGCGATTACGTCCGATCTGTGATGGTACAGCAAGCATCGCGTGAGCTGGCAGCCGCTGAATCGCAAACGATCGCCATGACCCCGGATGAACAAATGGAGTTTTGGAATGCGCTAACCAAGACTCCGAAACTGACGGCATCACAAAAGGACTTAGGTGCGATCATGCGGGGCGAGATGTGAATGGAGTACAATTTCCGGCTGGCTGGTACGTTGAACTGCTTTCCAAAGCTCACAATCGCAGAAAGTTCAGCTCAGGCCACCTGGACGTAGATCGATGGTTTAAGCAAACCGCATTTCAAAGCCAAAAGAAACACCTCACGGTTACTAAAGTGCTGCTTGATGCGACCGGCTCCGTAGCTGGCTTTTACTCACTCGCAACTTCCCAAATCGATTTTTCAGATCTGCCACCTGAAATCAGTAAGTCACTTCCTAAACGACTTCTTCCAGTGGCCGTGTTGGCTTGGTTCGGGGTTGACTATCGACAGCAAGGACAAGGCATCGGCAAACGG
This sequence comes from Planctomycetales bacterium, assembly GCA_020426925.1. GTDB lineage: Bacteria > Planctomycetota > Planctomycetia > Pirellulales > Pirellulaceae > JAGQPC01. Next base: position 8,088 of record JAGQPC010000580.1, read on the forward strand.
CTCCTGGCGACAGCACTGCGAGATTGCTACGAGGCCAGCGACACGTTCGCGTTCATTGCTGTCATACTAGACTGCATCGACACTTCAGCAAAACATTTCTATCGGCAATTTCACTTCGCGGAACTACCCGGGTACCCGTTACGGCTCTTCGTTCCATTCAGACTGCTTAAAGAGATGATGCACGGGTAAGACGCAATTAACCCCAGTTTTGCCCCCGCAGCAATGCGGACAATCAAACCGCGTTCAATCAGCCTGGCCGTCGTCCACTAGTCCACACAACTAGCAAAGAAAGGAATTCAAATGGGTCTTGGACTTATCGAATTGATCATCGTTGGTTTTATGATGCTCGTGTTTCTGGCGGCCGTAGCTGCATTTGCGTTTGTACTTTCAAAGAATCGCGTATTTTCAAAACACTAATGTCGATACTGCAACGCACCGATCTCTCCGAACGCCGCGGCTTGCCCGAAATGCGGCGAACCAGCCTGAGCAAAGTACAAGACAGCCAAACGCATTTTCTCGTAGTGGATCTTGCTAAAGATCCCGGAGCTGAACAAAGATTCGTGCGATTGCCATCGGGAAGGGATCTTTAGCAAGATCCACTACGTCCCCCGACACTCCGTCGGCCAGCCGCTGTCAACTAGCTCAAGCTGCCCGGTTCCGGATTCTTGCTCATTTGCAGGCAAACAGGGCAGTCTTCGCCCGGTGTGCACAAACTTTTCGTGAAGTCTTCGCAATTGCGCTCAGTCTGATTTAGAATCGACGCTCCAAGCAACTCATCACACTAGCTTTATTGGGCGACGATATGAAGCTTTTCGATCTGATTGGACAGAACCAATACGCACGAACTCTACGAAACAACTCGAAACATCGCACGGGCAGCAAGAATGCCAGAGCAAGAATCTCTGCCGAAGCTCTCGAGCCGCGCCATCTGCTCGCAGCCGATCCGGTCATTACTGAATTCCAGGCCGTGAATGTTTCGACGCTGGTCGATGAGGACGGTGATAACTCTGACTGGATCGAAATTCATAATCCCGACACGTCGCCAATACAGCTCGACGGTTGGTACTTGACCGACGATTCAAGCGACCTGGCGAAATGGCGATTTCCGCAAGGCGTGCAGATTGACGCGGGCGGCTACTTACTCGTTTATGCATCTGGAAAAAATCGCACGGACGCAGGCGCGGCGCTGCACACCAATTTCAAACTAGCCGGCCGAGGCGAATTTTTGGGAATCGTGAAGCCGGATGGTGAAACGGCAACTCAATCTTTTGATCCATATCCGGAACAAATCGAAGACGGATCGTTTGGGCTGGCCCCAGGACGAGAGGTCACGCAACTGATCGGTAAGGGCTCTCAAGCGAGCGCCTTCATTCCGACCGATGATTCGCTTGGTTCAGATTGGATCGCCACCGGATTCAGCGATGCTTCGTGGGCTTCTGGCAATTCGGCAGTCGGTTACGAAACGCTCGAGCCCGGTTTTGAAGTCACCGACACTTTCGACGGTCAGCTGTCGGCCGAATGGACGATCGACAATCCGGGACCAGGCGCCGTGTTCTCGTTCGAGGGACGGCTGGCGATGTCCGTTGCCGAATCAGCTGACGGAATCGTCGCCGAGTCGACCGATCGCGGACTCGCGCCGATGGTGATTCGCGACACACCGAAATATCCAGCGACTGGCGAGCCAGCGTCAACGTGGGAAGCGATCACAAGCATCACACAACAATCGACCAACCGAGGCAAAGTCGGATTTGCAATCCTGGATGGCACGACGAATCTTCCGATACTGAAGTTCCAGTACCGGCAGAGAACTTATTTCCAAATTGACGCCAACGAATCACGAGTCGACCGTTTTCGGGAAAGCAGCGAAAACGAATACTCATTGCGGTTG
>JAGQPC010000023.1 GCA_020426925.1 Planctomycetales bacterium
ATGACCGTCCTGGAGCGCGCTTACGAATTACCTGTTCCGATTGCCAATTCGCGATAACGCCGACCTAGGCACTTTGTAGCGTAATGGCGCTCAATCAGTGGCAGTGCCAGAAATGCAACGAAAAACAGCTGACGCAATCAAGCCGATGGCGGAGAAACCGGCAAGTAACCAAAACAAGTATTGGTGGCCGGGTTCGCCAGGCGATGAATCTAGCAAATGGCCCATGACGGGACCCATGAAAATGTCTGGTGTAAAGCCTACGACCGAGATGAGCCCGACGGACGTGCCAGTCAAATGCAACGGAATCTTGCCTTCTTGCATAGACGCGAAGTAGAGCGAGCGAATTGCAAACACGCCGATGCATGTGGCGAACATGGTAGAGTAAAACACCACATAACTTCCGCGATCGATCACGCCCGCACCAACAACGATCGCTCCGACCAGCATCAAAGCAAACCCGGTGACGATCCAAGTCGCCGGTCGAGTTCGATCTGCCATCAAACCAACGACAACTCCAACAACGGGTCTCAAGTATAGCAGTAGCGTTCCCAATCGGGCCGAATCGACCTCGTTGAAGAACATTACTTCCTTCGCGTACAGCGTTAAATCGTCAGTGACTTTGAATCCAACGTAGCCACATAGCACAATCGCCATGAGTAGCCAGATCGTCGGCAGTTGCAGGACGTGCCAAACAACCGTTGGAGTTACCGGTTCGTGGGCGGGCTCTGCTGAACCAGAGTCGACTTCTTCAGTCCTAAGAAACAGCCACACCAAAATCCCGACCAAAGCAACCAGAATCGAATTGAATAGAATCACAGATCGAAACGCTGCGCGACGCTGTTCGATATCGATACCGCCGTCGATACTGCCCATCGTGGCTGAAAAGATTGCGACTCCGAGCGACCCAATGGTGGCGGACACAAGGCCTCGTCCTCCATCCAGGAATCCGAACGCGCGTCCTTGGTTGGTGTCTCCGCCCCATTGTCTGGTCGCCTTCAGCATCGCGGCCCAAAACAAAAAAATAGTTGTGAATCCCCAATAGCCGTAGACGATTTGCATCACGATGAATGACGGGTAGGTTGCGGCAACGAATCCTCCCAGTGATGTCGTCACCAATGCAATCGCCATCAGTTTTCTGGGCGCGAATCGATCTGCCAGTGGGCCTCCGAAGAAATACGATACAAGTGCGACGAATCCGTACACGGAAAAACACTGGCCCAGTTGCACGTTGTCTAGCTCGAATGCTTCCAGGACCGTTGGCCGAAAGATTCTCGGCAAAACAAACGGCAACAGAAATGCCGCCTCACCGGCCAGAATCAGCAGGCCGATCGTGAAGAACGACGATTTGGAGCGACGGACCATTGCTGTCATCCGTTTGTGGAACGCATGAACGAAGATTCAATAGTAGCAACCGCTCGTTCAATAACTGCGCATAAAAAACGGTCCGAGAGGATTGGAGACTCGGACCGTTGTGCCTTTGCGTTTCAATGCTGCGGGAAAACGCTCGGCGGGATAGTTTCAACATCGTGCTGGCAAGCACTATTCGTTTGGAATCAACTTTTCGTCAACCATTTGTAACAGCTTTGAAATGCAAAGCTTGTTCATGCTGGTTTTTCGGTCGTGAGCTTCATTGCGAAGAGACTCATGCAGGCTCTTCGGAAGCCGAACCGTGATAACGCGAGTTGGCTCGCGAGCATCGGCTGGTTCGGCCGCTCGTTCGCGAAGCTTCGCAACCATCTGTTGAATTTCGCTGTACTCTTGTGTCTGTTCGAACCGCGCTAGTTCGAGCGGCGAGGCGAAGACCTGGCGAATGATTCCTTCAACGCCCAAGACTTCTCGGAAGAAAGTTACCCAATCTGGATCTTGACGATACAGTTCGGCGGCGACGCGATAGACTTTAGCCTCTCGATTTTCTTCCTGTTGTTGAACCAATTCCATTTTTGGCTCCTTCCTTTAATCATCCTTGTTTGGGGAAACGACTCGAGGTCACGGCCACTGAGGCAGAGGTTATCCCGGAAACCTCGCTTCCACGTCAAGACCAGCATGTCGTTACTTCCAAGCTAGCCGCAATCGCCTCTTTAACAGCTTTACTAGCTTACGCATTTACAGCGTAATAATGACGTTTTGAAGAACGGCAAGCCCTAGATCTAGACATATTTGGACTGCTAGCCACGATATATCGAGCCAAAAAACTTAAGGTCGTTTTTTCTGAAAATTCTGAACCGTTATTCTGGCGGAAGCCCGATGAGATGACGAGCAACACGAATTGCTGACTGCTTAAGCTCGCTTCAATCCTAGCGCAAGCAGTTCTTCAAAGCCTTGCTGCAATGGCTCGCATTCGATTCCCAGACGGCGAAGAAAGGCCGCAGCGTAGACCGATCGGACACCGGCTCTGCAGTGGCTAAAGATCGGCTTGTCCGCAGACAACCCAGTTTGCTCCGCCGATGTCATTTCTTGCAGGGCGCTCAGGCAAAGTAGCTTTGCGTGTTCCAAGTGGCCAGCAGTCCATTCGTCTTGCTCTCGGACGTCTAGCAGGATTGCGTCGCCAGCAGCCAGTTGCTCGATTTCACGAGGTGATCTTGTCGTGTACGGGATCGGTTGATTCATGGGGAAATTATACCGGCGCGTGCGGAGAGTTGGGACAGCCATTGACAAACTGATTCCTCGACGGTCGATCCGTCTTGGATGGCCAGAACTGCCTGATTGAACAGCCCGCTACGCAGCTCGACGGGTTTCTTCTTCCGGATATGCGAAGCCGGTCGCGACGTCATCCCATCGTTTCAGAGCTACCGCGACCAGATGGCCGCCAAACGCCAGCGACAATTTCATCGCAGTTTTGATGCGATCCTGGCGTCCCACCATGGGAAGATAGTTCAGATCGCACGCAGGATCGGGATCGTGCAAATTCAACGTGGGCGGAACGAATCCGTCACGTAGTGCTAGCGTCGTGAGCGCCAGCTCAACGCTACCAGACGCGTTCACTAGGTGGCCAAGCATCGATTTCAGCGAGCTGACACAGATGTTGTCGGCGTGCGATCCGAGTGAATTGCGGATCCCGTGCGTTTCCATGAGATCGTTCTGCTGAGTACCCGTTCCGTGAGCGTTCACGTAGTCCAGATCGGTCGCGCGGAGGCGAGAAGTCCGGAGCGTCTCGTTGATCAGTCGAGTGAGTGATTCGCTTTCGACGTCCAAACCGGTCATGTGGTGAGCGTCGGCAAGCATTCGGCCTCGGCAGATTTCCGCGTAGATTGTCGCGTTTCGTTCTAAAGCGTGGCTAAGTCGTTCGATGACAAACATGGCCGCGCCCTCGCCCATCACGAATCCCTTCCGATTTACGTCAAACGGCTGGCATGATCGCATCGGATCGTCCGAATCAGCGAGGACTCGCATTTTCTTGAAGCCGGCCGCACATAGAGGATCAATCGCTTCTGAACTTCCGGCGAGTGCGATATCGGCACGCCCATCGCGGATCGCGCGTGCCGCGCACATGATGTCGATCAAACCACTAGCACACGCGGTCGAGTGGCAGATCCTGGGACCGTTGAGCCCGAACCGAGTAGCAATTTCCCAACAGGCGCTGTTCGGAAAAAACTGATTCCAAATCGGAGTATCGCCAGGCTCGTCTGCGGGCTCAAATCCAGTTTGCTGGCGAAGCAGTCGCCAGTCGCCCATGTGCCCGCTGACGGCGCAAGCGAACCTGTCTGGATCGACATTTCCAAAGTCGATGCTTGCGTCGGCGATTGCCTCTTCGGCCGCTCGATGCGCCATCGTGATGACCTTCAGCCGTTTCGGTCGATCCGCTGGCATGTCGACGAATGCAGCGATGTTGATCCATTCAGGAACTCCAGATTCTGGAGTTACTTTGCGAATTCCGGTTCTGCCTTCCTGGACGGCGCTCCACACCGATTCGCGATCGTTTCCGACGGATGCAAGCATTCCGATTCCAGTAATTACGATCGGCTCGTCTGCCGACTGGTGCGGGTCAAATGCCTTCAAATTGGGTGTCATAGGGCACCGTGTTCGCTGGTTTTTCAGGACAACACTCAAGCTGATTTCGAGAGAAACCTGCGAACTATTACTGGATTAGAGCCATTGCCGCTATGCGAGTTTTATTGCGATTTTCAGTGCCGCCGCTCTTTCCAGACCAAAAATATCCAGTTGGTGGGTTGTGAACCCATTATTAGTCTGTATATTTCCAATCCGTGGGATCAAAGCCCACGAGACGCGCGGATCGGAGTCGCAATTTAGACATTCAAGGTCGCTGCGATGATGGCCGATTCGACACTGATACTCGGAGAATTCAAGCGAACGATCGACGATCGTTTTCGCCTGTCGATTCCGACCGAATTGACAGAAAAGCTTGATCTCCAAGACGGAAACGCAGTCTTAGTCAAAGAACGACCAGGCTGTTTGAGCCTTTGGCGAGCTGACGCATGGAAGTCACAACTCGAATCCAACATGCAGGTCATCGAGAGCAAGCTGCGAGCCAACCGCATTGCCGCTCGATCGACCCAACTGCAGAAGCTGGGACGATTGCTGTCAACGCGACACCGCGATGTGGTGATTGCAGGACGCGGTCGCCTGGTAATCCCAGAAGGCTTTCGCGAGTTTATCTCGGCCGAGCCGGGTGGAGATGCCCTGGTAGTCGGTGCCGCGGTGTGTATCGAGATTTGGCGAGTGGACGCGTGGCGAGAATGCCTTGACGAGCAGATCCCAACGTTCGCGGACCTGCTAGAACAGCTCGTTCAATGAATCACGATCGGCAAATCAAATCATCAATGCAGGAGCTTTGATCTTTGCGGCATGTCCGGTGGAACATCGTTATTTTTTTGAACCATCGTGTCGTCCGCGAGGTTCGCAAGTCACCAACGGACTGGAGATTTGGCACGGAAGCCCAAGTTTTCAATTCGCCACCGGACGTGCCGCACAGATTAAAACACCGATGCACTGAGCAGCGCTGATCAGTGGAACGCTTGTCATAGAGCACAAGCTACCCCATGCGCGCAGCAGATTTCTAAAGCTAAGCGGTCGAGCGCGAGGCAATCAATCGGCTATGCTGATAGTGAATGTCACCGCAAGCAGACGACGTTCTTCGTTTGCTTGATAGCTACAGCAGGCAACTTGCTGTTTGGCACTTCTGAAAGGACAAACGCATGCGCGTGAGAATACTCTGGCCTTACGTGCTAATCCTAATCTGCGCGAACAGCATTGCATTCGCAGATCAACTCGAATGGATCCGCGCAAGCGACAATGGCACGCATTTCGTCAAAAGCCAATCGGGCAGTCGATTTGTCGTGTGGGGCGTCAATTACGATCACGACAGCGCCGGGCGGCTACTGGACGAATACTGGCATCAACAATGGGACACGGTCGTCGAGGACTTTCACGAGATAAAGGAACTCGGCGCCAATTGTGTCAGGATTCATCTGCAGTTTGGCAAGTTCATGAATGGAGCGAACGCACCAAACAAGCTCGCGTGTGACAGACTCGCGAAGCTCGTCAAACTTGCGGAGCAGACAGAGCTTTACCTCGACGTTACCGGACTCGCTTGTTACCACAAACAAAATGTTCCGGATTGGTACAACAAGCTCGCTGAGCCGGAAAGATGGAAAGCCCAAGCAGCCTTTTGGCAAGCGGTCGCGAACAGCTGCAAGGACAGTCCAGCCATCTTTTGCTACGACCTGATGAACGAACCGATCCTGCCTGGCGATGAGCCAGCAACGGACTGGCTGGCTGGCGAATTCGGTGGCAAGTATTTCGTGCAGCGGCTAACGCTCGATCTCAACGGACGAACTCGCGAAACGGTCGCCCAACAGTGGGTCGAAACCATGACAACAGCCATCCGACAACATGACAAGCGACACATGATCACCGTGGGCACGATCCCGTGGGTATTTGTCTTCGGTGGTGGGCGACCCTTGTTCCACTCTGAGAACGTGGGAAAACAACTCGACTTCGTCTCCGTGCATTTTTACCCAAAGAAAGGTGAGATCGATAAAGCGATCCAGGCCTTGAAGGCGTATGATATCGGCAAGCCTTTGGTCGTTGAGGAAACGTTTCCGCTCGCGTGCAGCGAAGACGAACTCGTTGGGTTTATCAAGGAATCAGCTTCCATCACGGACGGATGGATCAGTTTTTACTGGGGAACGCCGGCCGAAGTCCTGCAAACCAAACCTAACTCTACAATTGGCGACGCAATCACTGCATCGTGGTTAAAAAGGTTCAAAGAACTTGGAGCGTCCGACGAATTGACCGTCTCCAAATCCGATTGAAAAGGAATCGCGGCTATGTTTCGTGTTACTGTTCTAGGCCTTGGCATCTCTGCCTCGCTGTTTTTTACCGCGTGCCAACCACAGCCAGACACGGCTACCGAAAACGCAGATTTAGTCGGCTCGGAGGCACCTGCAAAAGAACCGAACTCAAGTCAGGCTGCTGCCGAACGGGTCCGCGTTGTCACAGTGCCAAACGGCGGAATTGTCCCGGACGCTGAAGTCGATAGTCGCGGAGTTATCCACCTAACGTATTTTGCAAACAACGATGTTTGGTACACGTCTTCGTCGGACGACGGGCAAACCTTCCGTGATCCCATTCGAGTGAATACTGAGGAAGGGTTCGCCTACGGCGGAGCATTTCGCGGGCCAGACCTGGCGATTGGCAAGGACGATCGAGTTCATATTGCCTGGTACAACTCTGCGTATCAGCAAAAACGTCCTCAAGAAGAATGGGGCGTCATGTATTCGCGACTTTTGCCAAACAAGGATCGTTTCGAAACAGCTCGAAATCTGAATCACAAGCCCAGCGACAACTTCTCGATTGCCGCGGATGAAAAAGGCAACGTGAGTGTCATTTGGATGGCTGGCGGAGTCTTCGCTACGTGCTCGGACGATGGAGGTGACAGTTTCTCTGAAGCGAAAGATCTGCAAACCGACCCGTGCGAATGCTGCAGCTCTCGTGCAATGTTTGCCAATGGCACTCTGTCTGTGCTTTATCGAGACAAGGCAGGCAAGGATCGAGACATCTATTTGGCAAGCCTTTCCGATAACGGACAGCGATTCGAACATACCAAAGTGAGCCAGACTCCGTGGTACATCGATTCGTGCCCCATGACAGGATCGTTCATCAGCCCTGCAGCCGACGGAATCGTCGCCGCCTGGGAAACCAAAGGAGAAATCTACTACGCTCGGATGGAACCCAGCGGAAAACTGACTTCGGCCGGAGAGATCCTTGCGTCAGATCAGGGCCGATATCCTGTTACGCTGACGGCAGCCGATGGCGTGACTGTTGTCGCATGGAAGAACTCGGAAAAGCTCGAATGGCAGTTGTTCGATTCGCAAGACAATCCAACTGAACAACGCGGCAGCAAGACCGGAACAACAGTCGATCGCCCCGCAGGTGTTGTGACCAGCGATGGCTCGTTCGTGCTCTTCCTGTGATTTAGGGCACGATGATTCCACGAAGCCGTAGTGGATCTTGCCCAAGATCCCTGAGTCCAGAATCAGGGTCCGAAATCCAGAACCTGAATTCTAAACAGATTTGAACGCAGGAAGTTTAGCAACTTCCACTACAGCAAAAATGAAATAGATCGAGGGGCGCTAAACTGCATCCGCCGTCAGCACTTCGCTGAATCCTGGATAGGTTACCGAGTGAGGAAACTTGTCCGTACCTGCTGCTCCGAACCTTCCTTGCTTGTCGATGGCAATGAAATTGATCGCCAAGTTCTTGTTTTCCGGTTCGTAGGATTTGATGCGCTCGATGATTTTTTTGCATGCATCAGTCGGCGAAAGTCCTTGTCGCATGAACTCGACAATCATGAACGTTGCACAATAACGCATCACGTTTTCGCCGATGCCCGTCGCGCCCGCGGCTCCAACTTTGTTGTCGACGTACAGGCCTCCACCTAAGATCGGGGAATCCCCGACTCTTCCGGGCAGCTTGTCTGCAAGGCCACTTGTTGAACAACCGCCAGACAACGTGCCGTCAGGGCCTAGCACTAACATCGTGATCGTGTCGTGGTTTTCGGCCGATCCAGCGGGAGCTTCAGACCGTCGTTGTTTTTGTTCTTTCTTCCACGCCTTGACTTTTTTGGGGCGTTCAGAAATGTCGATCGATTCGAATCCTTCCTGTAAGGCGAACCAACGCGCTCCGTCGCCGGCCAACATGACATGAGGCGTCTTTTCCATAACTCGTCGAGCAACCGAAATCGGATGCTTGATCCCTTCGATCGCTGCGACACTTCCCGCTTTGTGCCCAGGGCCATGCATAATACAAGCATCCAATTGAGCAAAGCCTGCCGCGTTTGGCTTGCCGCTCAGCCCGACAGTTTGATTGCCGGAAGCCTCGACGTGCCGGATTCCGGCCTCAACTGCGTCGAGCGTCGATTTTCCCGCTTCAACCGTTTTCAGCGCCACTTCATTACCAGGCTTGCCGAATGGCCACGTTGAGATAATCAATGGACGTTTCTCCGTTCGTCCTCCGTCAGATTTTTCATCTTCGGCGAAGGTAATTTGGCTACCAATCATACTGGCTCCAGCAATGGTCGAAGCAGTAGAAAGCAATTGACGTCTTGAAATGTCGTTCGACATTATGTTCCCTTTGTCTTATGGTCGATTCAGCGGTTTTCAATCGACACAATCATAGCAGCCAATTGCAACGCGTGCTGATGATTGCAGCGTCACGGCGAATCGTGCCTTTTTGGGCATAAAACCTCGGCGAGGGCTGTTCGATCGCTGCGTAATAATACTTCTTGGCGGACAATGAATTAACGCAGCTAATCCGAGTGATCTTGCGTCCATTCGTCGTAGACTATCTGCCGACGTCGTTCCAGGCACTTTGGCCCGTCAAGAAAAGCAACTATTGCGAATAACAGGAACACGAGCGAACGCAATACAAACGACGAACCTGTACCGCCTATGCCCTCCAGTACGAGCGATTGAAGAGCGAACCCCAGTGCAAAAAACGCAATAAACGGAGGGAGCAGCAGGCGCCAAGTGTTGGCGTAGTAATCTCGACGAGTCGCCCTGATTCGACGATGAATCTGAATGTAGTCGGATAAGGGAATCTGTTTGCTCATGCAAGTGTTTCGCTTGAACAAGTCAGTTATTGACCATTAGTGCCCCCGATTGTACCACACGAAGTTCGACGCGTCGGTGTGGCGGCAACCGGCTGGCGGAGACGGTAAGCCGTGCATGTTTTGCCGCCAAATCTAGCGAAATCGCCGCTGACTCGACCTCGGCGTCCGGTGATCGGGTTGACGCCCATGGGCCGAGTTTTACACTCTCTTGTCGTTCTTCTATTCTCCGCTGGAGACTAGACCTCTGTACTCGCCGATAGATCGGCCGAGTCGCGCACTGTATTCGAGCTATAAAATCATGTCGGATTCCGTAGGGCCCGCACCAACCCAAAACGCAGACGAACTTCTGCCACCAGTCAAACCACCGTCGGCTGGCTTCCTGATGCAGCTGTTCTTTATTCCGATGATCATCGTTTCGGTGATTGTCTGTTTAGTGTTGTTGTTTAATTGGCTCAGTCAACGCAGCACGAAGCCGGAAGATTTGGTCAAGCGGCTCCGCAGCGGAAACGCGGCGAGTTGGCAAACGGCGCTCGATGTCGCAAATTTGTTGACAGACAATCGGCGGAAAGAACTGCGAAAGAGTCCTGAGCTGGCAGCTGAGGTCGCACGGATGCTGGACGATCAGCTTGAAGCGGGCAAGCTCGGTGATCGTGACATCGACTTGCGATTTTACCTGTGCCTGGCGTTGGGGACATTTGAAATCGAGGACGGGTTTGATTCGCTTGTGAAGGCTGCAAAAACGGAACGCGATCGAAGCGAAGTCCGAGTTCGCACGGCCGCGATCGAAGCGGTGGCTCGACGAATAAACGTCCAGGAAAAAAATCGAGCTGCGATCGCCGACAATCAAGATCTGCTAGGCGCGTTAGTCGACGCGTCGAATCGAACTGACAACGATCCGACGACAGAACAACGTTGTTCCGAACTGCGGTACACGACGGCTTATACGCTTGGTTTACTTGGTACCGACAAAGCGAACGAAGCGTTGGCTCCGATGGTCAGCGATTCGGCTTCTGCGGTTCGATACAATGCCGCGACTGGGTTGGCTCGCTGGGGCGATGACCGATGCATCTTTCCGCTGCTGGAGATGATGGATCTCGAATACGAGTTGACGTTGCCTCAAAAACTTCCGGCGAAGGTAAAAAAGGAGCCCAAGCCTCTAACTGTTCGCCAACGCAATCAATTCTTTATCAATGCAGTTCGTGCAGCAAAATTGCTGTTCGAAACGAACAAGGAAGTTGATCGAACGGATTTGGTCGACGCAATGAAGACGCTCCAAGATCACCCAGATGTTTCTGGCAGCGTCAAAAAGGAAATAGAAGCAGCTTTGGCTGTTCAGTAGGAGTTAAGACTTCGAGCTAGAGCATCGTTCCCAGGCAAGCAGCCTGGCAACAACTTTTTGATCGCTATTCGTCGGACGCTGTTTGATACGCACGGCGACGGTAGAAATTCACCGCTTCCGGCCAAGTGCGCAGCGTCGTCAGCGTGATGTGCTGGACACTGCGTTCCCAGCAATAGTTCTCGACCGCGAGAGTCAGCAGCGAAGCGACTCCGCGACGACGATGAGCTGCGCTGACAGCCAGCCAATTAATCGTTGCGAGCCTTTTGGCGTTGTCGAAACAACAGCTGATCGTTCCTACCGGCGCGTGGTCGGATTCGTCGATGTCCAGGGAAACACGAACGGCAAACCAAATCTTGTAACGACTGGGACATGCGTTCGAAAACGAGCTGAACTCTCGGTAGAAATCTTCAGCGGTCCACGCGCGGCTTCGCGATCGTTCTGACAGAACTGCATTGTGAATTGCCAGCCAGTGGTCAATCTCCGAGTCGATGTGGCTGACGTCAAATTCCCGAACGACGTAGTGCAGATGAGCAGGTGAAGGCGGAGCTTCCGTTGGTCGCTTGGAGAATCGAAGAATCGGGTGGCTCATCAATTAACTCACACGCTCTGCATCGATCGCCTCGGTTATTCAGCGCCCTCGGTTCGCGACGGGTTTACTGGGCTACACATAACCGTTTGTCGCAAACCATTGCCATGCGTCGCGGACTGTTTCCTCAAGCGGACGAATGCGGTAGTTCAATTCGGCGATTGCTCTGTCACTCGAATAATAGTGGTGCATGCAGGCCATGCGTAACATCGCCGAATTTATCTCTGATTCATTTCCGGTGATACTCGTCCGGATGTCGCCGACCATTCCGACGATTCGTGCGACGAGCGGTCCGAATGGCGAGATCGGACCGCTGGTACCTGCGGCCTTCGCGAAGGCTCGCCATGCTCGCCAGAATTTCACGTTGTGGCCAGCCAAAATAAATCGTCGCCCGGAAGGTGCGAATTCTGATGCAACGTAAATCGCGTCAACAACGTCTCGGACGTCACAAATACTCATTCCTCCAGGTGGAGCAAACGGCGAGAACTTCTTTGCCACGTCGATCAACATTCGACCGGACGACGGCTTCCAATCGTTCGGCCCCAACATGAAGCCAGGATTTGCGATCACTGCGTGCAGCCCCTCTTCAGCGAATTGCAGCACCTTTAACTCCGCCTCACGCTTCGTCACACAATAAGTGCAATCGACTTTGCACTGATCGGGTGTGTCTTCGGTGACTGGTTGTTTCTTCCTGCTTGGTGCAAGTGCGTCGACGGAGGACACAAACAAAAACTTTGCTCCGGATTCTGCCGCGCCGCGAGCCATGTGTTCAGTCGCTGCTACGTTAATCTTGCGAGCAGCGTCGAATCCTTGCCACCCAATCTTTACGGATGCGGCCGCATGAATCACGTTGCTGCACCCAGTTATTGCACGATTTGCGTCTTCTTTTGAGCAGACATCACCTACTACGCAGTCGACATCAAGTCCTTCCAGCGGCCGAGGATCGCTGCCAGGCCTGATGAGCACTCGAACGGAATGGCCATTATTCAGCAGGCAGCGGACCATATTGTTTCCGACGAACCCGGTTGCCCCTGTTACGAGATAATCCATTGCCGCAAACACTCCGGGGGTGCGATCGTCGAAAAGAAGTTGATATGTTAGCGGACTAGGCGTTTTCTCAAAACACGAGCCCGACGCGTCGGCGCAGAGCTACTGATTCCGGCACGTGCTAAAAGTGCATTGAGAAAGGCCTGAAAAAATAGATTCGCAAATCACTTTCTCTTGCACTCAAACGGTTACGATGTCGAAAGTCTCGATCGCTGTTGTACAAAACCGACAACACAAGAAACAGTTCCTGACGCTACCTTGGGAAATCTACAAGGGCGACAAGTATTGGATCCCGCCGCTGCGGCAAAACCAAAAGGAACTGGTCGGTTACGCGAAGCACCCGTTCTACGATGATGCAGAAGGCCAGACGTTCATCGCGATCAAGGATGGAGTCGTTTGTGGGCGTTTGCTGACTTTGGTCAATCGAGGTTACAACCGGCAGTACAACGCGAAGATGGGATTCTTCGGTTTTTTCGAATCGATTGATGATCAAGAAGTCGCCGATGGGTTGTTCGAAGCGGGTCGCGAGTGGCTACGTGATCGCGGGATGACTCGGATTCAAGGGCCGTGTAATCCTTCGTTGAACTACGAATGTGGTTTGCTGGTGGAAGGGTTTGAGGACTCACCCAAATTCATGATGACTTACAACCCGCCGTACTACGGAACGCTCATCGAGTCGGCCGGGTTTGAAAAAGCCCAAGACATGTACGCGTTTTGGGGCCACGTGGAAATGCTCAAGACGCTCGATAAGAAACTGGAGTTCGTTTACCACGAAGCGATCAAACGATTCGACATCAAACTGAGACGCGTCCACCACAAGAAAGAATTCGAAAAAGATGTCCGCATGTTCCTGGACATTTACAATAAGTCGCTCGTCGGCACATGGGGATTTGTGCCGATGTCACCTGGCGAAGTAGACCATACCGCAAAGTCCCTGAAGATGCTGATCGCGCCGGAGATTACCAGCGTCGCCGAAGTTGACGGAAAACCTGTCGGGGCGATGTTCGCATTGCTCGATTACAACCCGCGGATCAAGGAAATTGACGGCCGTCTGTTTCCGTTTGGTTTCCTGAAGTTGCTCGGCAGAAAGCGAAAAATCAAAACCGTGCGACTGTTGAGCACGAATGTCTTGCCGGAGTATCAACGCTGGGGTGTAGGCGTCGTGCTGTTAGCTCGATTGGTTCCCGAAATTTATGAATGGGGAGTCGAGGACGCAGAGTTCTCTTGGGTATTGGAATCAAACCACTTGTCTCGCAAATCGCTCGAACGAGGCGGAGCGAAACGGACGAAGACGTACCGCATCTACGAGCGAGACGTTTAGCAGTACAGAAAATGGGCGATTGTGCTGAATTGGCAATAGTGACGAGCGTCAGTGCTTCGATGGTTCAACGCTCGGGTATTTGACACCGAGCGTTGGACGGTCTGTCACCTAGCGTTCCAGCGACGTCGAATCGCGAACAATAGCAATCCGGTCAGAGCCAACACGATCGACGATGGTTCTGGTACGACTTGAAGCCCACCTTCGCGAAGCCCTTGCTCGTACCCGGCGCCGGTGAATGCCGCTACAAAGTCGCTGCTGTTGAAGACTCCATCGCCATTCCAGTCGCCTTCATTCCACGAAGCAGTTTGACCTGTTTCGTATTTTGCGGCCGAGAAAACAGCTACGAAGTCTGAGCTGTTGAACTCGCCGTTGAAGTCCGAATCGCCAACGTAAGTATTCGAAAGCGTTTCCAACCAGTGGATGCGATCCGCGAGATCGGTTTTGCCATCGCCTGTCAGGTCGAATGCGGGATCGTTACTTGCCATCGCTGCCGTTAGCAAATCGATATCAGCAATATCACGCTCGCCGTTGCCGTTGAAATCGCCAACAACGCCGTCAGGGTATTCACTCAGAAAATGCAAATCAGCGAACGCGGTCGAGTCGCGCCAGTCGGCACCATCGAACGCACGATACGAACATACCGTGTGAGAGCGGCCAACGGTTCCGTCGCCAAAATTATCGTCGTCAGAAATGCAAACAGCGAACTTGGTCACGGTTTCATTAGCGACGATTTGGCCAGCGTCGCCCGTAGAAGTTCCGTCAAACGTTCCGTAGTCAAACATTGGCTCAAGCGAAACTGCATATTCGACGGTGTAGTTGTCACTGTCTTCTGCTTCCGTAACCATCGAGACGGCTGTGGCGCCAAAACCGTCTTCGTAAAGGTCTTCGATAAACTGACTCATCGCGCCGGTGTTACCTTCGAAGACGCCTTCCCAACGGCTCGCACCAAATTTGCCGTATATCTCTTCATTGTCCCACCACTGGTAAGTGGGTAAGTCGTCGCTGCCTTCCAGATCATCGCCGTCCATAAAGAATTCGATTTGATCTCGTTCCCACGCGTTGCTGGGAGATTCCTCCATTGCGATGTCGTCGGTAACTTCGAACAAGAAGTAGACAGTCCAAGGCTCTTCCCACATCGCGCGGTATTGGAAACTCAGGTCGGAAGGACCACCGAACGGATCGTCTGGAAATGCAGTTCCGACGTCGTCAAATGCAACAAGAACCGGAGGGCCGGCTGCGTCCCATTCACCATCCGAAATCACGCCATCAATCTCAGGCGCCTTGTCAGTTTTGTACGCGCGGACGATCGATCGGTCGTCGTCCTGTGCAAAAAGAATTGAGCTGCAGAGAATCAAAAACGAAAACGCAAAATATCGCATCAAATGAGCTCCCATGTTAGAAGTCGGACTGAACACGACGCAGAATCTAGAATCCGTGTCCGCCAAAACACCGCACAACTGTGTTGAGCCACATCCTAGTAAACAATCACCTACTCGTCCATGAAGTCTGACAAGCAGGGCCTGCAATTAATCACAGCTGGATTGCTTCGCCAGAGCGAGCTGAGTCCATGCACGCATTGCAAACGAGCTGCGTTTTCATCGCGACGTCCGCCCAAAACGGATCCACTCGCCCTGAAAGAACATTGGCAGAAAAATTGCGAACCATATTCACTTCTTGTGCAGATTCGTGAGCATTCGAGTACTCGTTCAGGTACAACGGCTGCGTCCGATCTTCCATGTTGAAATCGCAGACGTCAATTAAGAAACGAGCTTTGCAAACTTCGAACTTCAATCGTGGTCCGTAAAACGGCAACACAAAATCATCGACCTGTAGATAACCTTTATCACCGCTTATCGTGAACGTCTGCTGGAGGTCCGTGTTAAACGAACAATACATGTTCCCCGAAACGCCGTTGGCGAATTGCATGTCGGCCGCAAATTCGATCGGCACTTCTGGTGCGCCGTCATTGTTTCGACCGGCGGTCAGAATTTGCCCACGGACCGACGTTGGCAGTTCCCAGTTCATCGCCCACAACATGAACCGAATGTTGTACCAACCGAGATCCCCCAAGCATCCGAGCGGTTCGGTCGCTCCGTTCACACGAATGTTCGTGGCAGAAAACTCGTCACCACCATTGAAACAAAATACGGATGACAGACGCCGGATCTTCCCGACGCTCTCGCCATCGTCTAGGCGTTGCCTCATGGCCGGCAAGCGGCTGCTGTGCATAAACATGACGCCGTCCATGAACTGGACATTATTCCTCGAGCACGCATCAAGCATTTCTTGCAAGTCTGCCACAGTGCAGCCGCACGGCTTTTCGCACAGCACGTGTTTTCCCGCATTCGCCGCTTTGATCACCCACTCTTTACGCAGCGCCGTTGGCAGCGGAATGTAAACGGCGTCAACGTCGTCGCTTTTGATCAGTTCGTCGTAGCTGCCGAACGCGGTCGGTTCGTTGGGCATCGCGGCGCTTAATTGATTTTCCTGGATGTATTGCTGGGCCTTAGATACATCGCGGCTGGCTACGGCCGTGAGCGTGGCGTTCTCAGCAAACCGAATCGAATTCCAATTTTTGCGGCTGATGGATGCGGTAGAAAGAATGCCCCAGCGGCACGTCTTTGCGTCGGTCATAAGATGCTCCGTCTATTTCGATTTTGCCTCTATCAGCCATGCATTTGACATTCGATTGACATGACTATTTCGCGAACCGCCAACGGTTCAGCGTCGTACACTACGGTTACCACGACTCGAGTCGCACAGTGGAACCGAACATTGTGTGCTCGCCAGTGACAGAGCTCAAGAGCGTAAGATATCGATCAATTCTGTTTGAACAGAATTGCCTCACCCTAACGACCCACCAACTCGGTGCTGGCGCCGCAATCACAGCACTGCATTTTCTAATTCGTCTTTGCCTTGAGGCGGACAACTGACTACATTGTCTCGCTTCCCACAATCGATAGAGCAACATGGAGGTTGCCAATGCTTGTATCACCCAGCGCGGTTGAAGTCCGTCAGATCGTACGTCGAATCTTGCAGGACCTCGGCGTTTCGCAAGCGGACCTAGACGACATGTCTGAAACGGTTCGAGTGGAAGACGGACGATGTCTTGCTCGATCTTACCGAGCGGCAGGATATCTCGGCATGTGGTTAATAGATGTCGGACTACTGCAGTTTTACGACGAAGAAGGCAATATGATTCGCCACGCCAATCTGCTGGCAGAAATCGAGCCACGGCGCGTGGCCGCGTAAGCCGCTGATGTGCCCAAACTCGCTTGCACTTCAGGTTGCGATCACCGCTACGTTACTTCGGAGTTGCGTGTAAACGTGTCACGGAAGTACCAAACGATGCGTTGAACCAACGTGTGAGGGCTCACTGTAACGGTCGCTCGTCCAGTCGTGCCGATAACTGGCACAACAGTGTTGGCCGAAGACTCGACTGTAACTCGCGCTTCGTACAGGACCTTTGTCGGGCGATCGGCGTCTATCTTTCCCTCGCGTGCCAGCTCGAGTGCGTCACGCACCGTTCCACGGCGAGCAACCGACGCAACCAATCCGCGGAAGCTTTCGGAAAATCCCGGCACTCGAATTGTGACTGCCTGCCCCTCCGAAACGAAACGCAATTGTCGCTCGTCCAAGGTGATCAGTGCTTCAATCGAATTGGGATCGCCAACGCGACAACATTCCGTACCGGTCTCCAAGTAGCACCCAACGTTCTCTTTCGCCAACGGGATATCTGTCCACTTTTCCAATCGCAGGTTGTCTTCGGAATCCCAAATCAGCTCTTCGCTGTACTTTGGCAAAACGACGCCATTTGCCGGCGAACGAAGCACAAGGCGGTCAAGGTCCACCTTGAGTGACGCCAGCAAACTCTGCAGTCGAGTCAGTTCTTCGCGAGCCGCCGGCAAAGACGCTCGTGCGTGCTCGTCACTTGACTCAATAGCCGTAAGTGCTCGAACGTGAGCTCGTTGTACGTCGAATTCACTTTGAAGCTGATGTCGCTCGAATTCCATGCTCGTGTTTTGCAAACGAGCGATCGGATCACCCAACGTCACTTTGTCGCCAGCGGCAACTGTTTCGATCAAAACGCCAGGTGCGGTTACGTAGATCGACTCTGCCGACCGAGCCTCTATGGTCGCGAGCGTGCGAACTCGCATCGGCAAGGGCACAAATGCAATCACGCACATCACGGCCGCGATGGCAATGCTCGAAAACGACAAACGAAATCTGTTAACTTGGCGGCGAAACATGGTGTTACTCCACAACCGGTAAAACGCGAACAATGGTCCTATCAGAAGTCCGCACATCGACAAAACGACAACAACCGGGAATAGGACAGGAACGTCGTAGTAGGAAAATAGGTACTCAGCGATTACGAAAAGAACAAACAGGATCGCAACTCGATAGATCATCGACGCGATGGCATAGGCAGCGATCCACAAACGCCCCGATTCAGAGAGTGCTCGGCGATTGTACGGCGAAACCCCAAACGCACTTCGACACAACCAATCGTAAACGATAGACCGTGATCGACTCCAAAGATTCGGTACACCAATAACATCGGAAAGGATGAAGTAGCCGTCGAATCGCAACAACGGATTCCCGTTGGTGAGCACCGAATTAATCGAGCCAACTAGCATTACGTTCAGGCATATTGCATTGAATGTCCCTGGTGAGGAGAAAGACCAAGCGATTGCAGCCAGCGACGCACAGACTAACTCGACTACAATGCCGGCCGCAGAAACCGCGACCCGCTGAGAACGCTTGGGGAACATCCATGAATCCGACACGTTGCAGTAAAGCAACGGAACTCCCGCTACGAAAATGCTGCCCAGTTCATGCACTTCCCCTCCAAAGTGCTTGCACGTGATCGCGTGTCCAAATTCGTGTAACAGCTTCACGACAATCAACACGATGACCATCAGTACGATATTCTGAGCCGCGAAGACGTGATGAAATTCAATCTGATTTTGCAGTCGCGGTAGCTGAGAAAACACCAAACCGCATGCGATTACACAAAGTAAAAAGCAAGCAACCAACGCGGCCGGTTGAAACAAGCCGCAAAACGTTGGCGTGATTTTTTCCAAAACTCGGTTCGGGTTGAATCCACGCCACCGAATCACCAAAGGGTTTAAGATCTGCGAGACGCAATCCAGCGATCGCTTCTTACGAAGACGGCCAAGCAAGATCGCCGCTTGATTCGGCGAATCAACGACTAGCAGTCCGTCACGATGAGCATTGCGAATTAGCCCGAGAATTTCAGGCGAGCTGATCGTTCTTGGCCCAAACTGCCGTTCATATTGTTTTTGGATTTCACCGATGGAACTTGTACCATCAAGGCATTGAAGAATCGCGAACTCTTCCTGCCGAAGCAAAAAGTAATTCAGCGACACCGGATCCTTGACTGCGACATGCGGGTCAATCGCGTCACGCTCGCAGAATTGCAAATCTGGTCTTAAGCGAATCGGAATCGGGCGATCGAATTGCAGCGAGCGAGGACGCACTACGGGATTCCTCAACTATTGCGTGGGCAGCGGTTTCAAGAATCGCACTTGAAAACCTGGACGCAATGCCATTTGCGAATTGTCGACTCGAATTCGAATTCTCGATTGACCGTCAACGGCCCCGACTTCTGGACTGACGAAATCGATCGTTCCCGTGAACTCAGACGACGGATGGTTCGGCATGTCGACGATCAGGTTAACCGACATGTTTTCCAATTGATCGATCGTTGCATTGGACGGGATTAGCGTTTCGACCATTAGTTTGTCGGTCCGTAAAATGCGAACGAGCGGTTCACCTGGCTCGATCCATTCTCCAGAACGAATGTGCACATCGACGACTTCGCCAAGGATCGGAGCGATGATCGTTCGCTTTGCAAGTTCGCACTCGGCCGAATGCAGATCTTGTTCCTTCAGCGAAACCGTTGATTCCAGAATCTGCAGTTCGTGCTTCGATTCGCTCAGGTCGTACTTGGCTTGCTGTTTTGCTCCACGAAGTTTCTCCAATTCTGCTTGTGGCACGGAGTCCGTCGCTGTTCGGTTCGATTCGATAGCTCGCTCAAAAGCGTTGGCTGCAATTTCGAACAGCTCGGCTTTCAATGCTACCTTTTCTTGAGCGTGTTGGAGCCGCTGTTTCACGACTCCCAGTTCGACTTTCGCACGGTCGCGCGCAATCAACTGCTCTCGATCGTCCATTTTGACGAGTACCGCACCTTGCTCGACCTGTTGCCCAACATCGACCAAGACATCCGCCAGCAGACCGGCCGCTTGAGCCGGCACTTGCCGTTGCTCCCACGGTTGCAAGAACATTTCAGCGCCAACAGCAACGTTGCTCGCGTGCAAAAGCAGCGAAGAGCTGACAAGTAAAAGAACTGAACTGGACTTGTGCATGAATTCTGTAGCCGCCGATCAAAATGTTAAGTGAGTCCGAATGGCATAGAAAAGTTCGTGGAAACAAACGAAAGCCAACGCACGCCGTCCGCAATCGATTTGAACTTGCACTGGCGCGCCCGGACGTTTCGACGTTGGGTTTTCTCGCGAGTCGATCGCTACAACCGCAGGAACGTAGCTGACGTTTCTGAGTTCCGCAGTAGCGTTGGCAACTGTTCTGAGCGTTCCTTCGAATTCGCGATCCGGTTCCGATTCCAGCACGCACGAAACTTCTAGCTGTCTGGTTCTTGCTAGTTCGCTAGCGACGAAGCCCGCCTTGCGATCAGGAATTCGGACTCGCAATTCCCAGTCGCCGTCAGTCTCGGCGATCGTAATTAACTTATCGCCAGGTTGAACAGGGCGTCGCGTGAGACGCTGACTGACGTCCCATGTAATCACCTGTCCATTGATTGGACTGTTCAGCGTCGCGTCAGCCATCTGTCGATTGAGCAAGGTCAATTGAGCATCCAAGCTGACAAGTTCCGCGGACAGAGCTGCGTGTTCTGCGGATAAGCGGTGCAGCTGCTCGCTTGCGATACCTCGAGCGTCAACGCGAGCGACTTGGATCGCGGCGAGTCGTTCGCGAGTCGATTTTTGTCGGCCCGTGATTTCTTGCAGCTTCGCTTCTAGTTCAGCGGATTCGATTCGGAGAACAGGATCGCCAGCCTTCACGAGTGATCCGTGCGACACGTGTAACTCGGCAACCTCTCCTGTGATTGGTGCAAAAAGATGCTTTTGATTGGTGGGCTCCAAAGTGCCCGTGGCGTTTACTGTAAACGCCGTCGGAATCAGCGCAATCGCAATCACTGCAACCGAAACAAGGCCGGCGATGGCAGCGGAAGAAAGTTTTCGAGTTACATTCCAACGAAGCTTCAGCAGCTGCCATAGCGACCACAGCGGAACTTGCTCGACCTCCATCGCGTTTGCCAGAGCAATCGCCGCATGTCGCCGCACGACTTCAATGTGACCCGCTCGCTTTGACTTACTCGAAGAGAAATACTCGACAAACAGCGCCCCCAACACGTTGACATCGTTCTGCGGATCGCGAATCGAAATAATGCCAAACTCACGACATCCAGCCTGATCGAGAATCCGTTCGGCGTGCTGAAGCAGTTGCGGTGAAACATCGTCGGATGGCCCAGAGTACCAAAGATCGCCACTTACTGACGCAGTGGCTGCCAATCGTTGAACGCCACGAACGAACCGCGAACGAGAATTGACGATGTCCACGCCGCTCGTCGCTCGCACTTCAAGTCCGCGACGTCCGCGCGTGAGAACGGTCACTCGATCGCACTGAATAAACTCGCGGCTGATGTTGGCCAGCACGACTGCTGTGTGCCGCAAGCCGGTTGCGGCGTGAAGCTGTGTCGCAAATTCGTCGATGCGTTCTGCCTGAATCGCAGTTTCGCGATTCGCTTGCGTCGCTGTTCGCTCGCGTCGCTCGTCAATCACGTCGGACACGGCATCGAGGATCGGTGCGAGCTCGGCACAATCTCGTGACGACGGCACAAGCACTTCAAGCACGCCATAGCATTCATGTATGTCCTTGACGGCGCGAGCGTACAAAACGCTGTTGTTGTTGCCGCCGCTCTCAAGCCGGATCGATTCGCCGGTTGTCGCGACCTCGGCGATTGCGTGTCCCAAACGCAACCGCTGCGATGCTACAGCATCGGATGAAGGCACTGACTGCAAACAATTCAGTTCATTGTCTGTTTTCCACCAAATGGCCGCCGATGCTGTGCCCAGCGTTGCGGCGATTTGTGATAGCAGGCGTCGGCGGAAGTCTTCGTCGTCGATCGGCTCGCGCACAAGTTCATCCAAGACCGACAGCATATCGTCGACGTCTTGCCAGATCGATTCGGCGAACTGCGGTTTAACGCGATGGTTTAAGGGCTGCGTGGAACTTGTGAGCATATCTGCTACCGACAAACGATTCGTACATGTACGTAATCGCGGATCGACCGAAACCTGCTAGCACGGGAGTAAAAATAGGCTGCGTGGGGCTTTTGTTCCGACAGTGCGTCAATCTGGCGAGTTCTTAACGGTTCTCACCGATCTAATGATTTAACCACTTGTATGGACAGTGGACGATTTCACCTTTGGTCGCCTCGACTTCACACCGACATGCAATCAGATTCGCAAACGACCAAATGCATCGCAGCAGCACTCACCGTGTTGGCTCTGGTCGTAGGCTGTCGAACGGCCGGCAAGCAGATTGTCTTCGATCAAGAAGCGGCCAGTGATGACTCTGGACTGATCACGCAGGTCCGGTACGAAGAAGCGGACGACGCACCGACCGACGATGCCGCGACGACGGACGTTGACACTGAACAGCCACTGCACGACGCCGAACTGCCAGCGACGGACACTCCCGCTGTCGACGATGAAAACCTCGATCTCGAAGTCATGGAATTCAGTGTCGATGGCGAGCTGGATCCGCTGAGTAACGCGGAACCGTTGACGCTTGGCGGTTTTCGCGACATCGAGTACCTAGACTTGTCACTCCAGCAAGCAATGCAAATCGCTCTCGCCAACGCAACGGTTCTACGAGACGCGGGTGGCACGGTTGTGCAATCGTCTCAAGTGCCAAAAACAATTCTGGATTCGGCCATCGTCGCTTCTGATCCTCGGTTTGGAGTTGAAGCGGCACTAAGTCAATTCGATGCGATGTTCGGAAGTGATGTCACTGCGCAGAATATAGACCGAGCACTCAACAACTCGTTCTTCGGTGGCGGAACACGAACACTGAAACAGGACTTGCTGGGAGTTCACCAACGTTTGACGAAGCGCACGGTCAGCGGTGCCGAATTCGGGATTTACAACGAAGTCGACTTCGACTCCAGTAACGCGCCCGGCAATCAGTTCACCTCTGCATGGACTTGGGCGATTGTGGCGGAGGCACGTCAGCCACTTGGTCGAGGCCGCGGTACGCTGGTCAATCGCATCGCCGGCCCGTATTCTCAGCCGGGCGTTTACAACGGCGTCATGATCGCTCAGCTCAACACAAACGTTGAGCTAAAACGTTTTGAAAAAGCAATTCGCGATCTGGCTTCAAATGTAGAAAACGCATATTGGGATTTGTACCTGGCCTATAGAAACTTTGATGCAAAGAACACGGCCTATCGAGCAAGCAGTGACGTCTACGACAAGGTTGCGGCTCAGGCCAACGCGGGACGCCGTGGAGCTGCCGAAGCAATTCAAGCAAAGTGGCAACGCGACTTTTTCCTCAATGAAGTCGAAGCTGCGATCACGGGTACTCGACGAGACGGAACACGAACGACCAGTAACGGTGGTATGCTGATAACAACATCTGGTTTGTTTCAGGCCGAGCGACGTCTTCGATTGCTCTTAGGGCTTCCATCCAGCGATGGTCGATTTGCTCGACCAATTGACGAGCCATCCGTCGCGCCCATTCGATACTCATGGGACGAGTCGCTGAATGAAGCGATGACACGGCGAGTCGAACTTTGCGAAGAACGATTGCACGTGCGAAAGCAGGAACTCGAGTATACGGCGGCGAAGCAGCATCTTTTACCAGACATCGATCTGGTCGCTCGGCATCGGAACCGCGGATTTGGCCGGCAGCTTTTTAGCAATGATCCTGGTCAATTCAGCAACGCCTTCGATGAGCTCATTAGTGGTGACTTTGACGAATGGGAATTTGGCTTGGCCTATTCGGTCGCGTTGGGGAAACGCGCCGAGCACGCGGCATTACACAAAGCCAAATTGGAACTGATGCGAGCAAAGTTCTTCTATAAGGCCAAGCAGCAGGACATCGAAAACGAACTTCAAGGCGCCTTTCAAGAAATGGACGGCGCAATTCGCCGCATTCACCGCACCGGTGGCATTCGAGACTTGGCCCGCTCCGAAGTTGACACACTGGCAGCCCTTTACCAAACAGGCCAAGCAACATTAGACCAGCTGCTTGATTCGCAGCGCCGCCTGTCCGATAGCGAAATGCTGTACCAACGCTCGGTCGTCGATTACGCGCTGGCCTTGAAAGACTTTCACTACCAAAAAGGAACGCTCCTGGATTACGAATCGATCCAGCTTTGTCGCTAAGGTTCGCTGCGGAACAAACCGTTCATTTGGTGCGTAGAGGCAGGGCCTTCCGGTGCAGTGCGTTCCTAGCCAGGAGACTAGAAACGAGTTTCTGCAAACGTAATCAGCTACGGCTACTCAGCGAACGCGTCGTCAAACTGAACGTTGCTGGGTTCGAAGTCCATTTTCTTGACGAATGCAGCTGCTTCTTTGGCGCCGAACTCTCTTTCCATTCCGCAGTCTTCCCATTCAACAGACAGAGGCCCTTTGTAACCGGCCACGTTGAGTGCGCGGATGATTTCTTCGAAGTTGACACCGCCGCGACCGGGAGATCGGAAATCCCAGCCTCGACGAGGATCACCAAAATTCAGATGGCTTGCGATAATTCCGCTGCGACCATCCAGCGTCGTGATGGCGTCCTTGATATGCGCGTGATAAATGCGATCAGGGAACGCGCGAATGAATTCGACCGGACAAACACCTTGCCAATGTAGGTGGCTTGGATCGAAATTGAATCCGAATTCTTCTCGATAGTCGAGAGCTTTCAACGCCATTTCGGCGGTATAAATATCGAAGGCGATTTCCGTTGGATGAACTTCCAGAGCAAACTTGACTCCGCATTCCGCAAACACATCCAGAATCGGATTGAATCGATCCGCAAAAAGTTTGAATCCATCGTCAATCATCGACTGGGGAACTGGCGGAAACGAATAGTTCAAGTGCCAGATACTCGAACCGGTGAAGCCGTTGACGATGCTGACTCCGAAACGCTGGGCAGCGCGAGCCGTCTGTTTCAGTTCTTCGATCGCTCGTTCGTTGACACCAGCCGGATCGCCATCACCCCAAACGTAGTCCGGCAAAATCGTCTTGTGACGCTGGTCGATGTGGTCGCAAATCGCTTGGCCAACCAAGTGAGCACTAATTGCTTCACACTGCAGGCCGTGCCGCTCGAGCTGAGCACGTTTCTCGGCACAGTAGTTGTCGTCCGCCATCGCCTTGTCGACTTCAAAGTGGTCGCCCCAACAAGCGAGTTCGATGCCGTCGTAACCGAATTCGGCCGTCTTGCGACACATATCTTCGCTAGGAATGTCGGCCCACTGCCCGGTGAACAAGGTAACTAGACGGCTCATAGAGATTTCTCCACCTAAATAATCGCGTTCTCAAGTTAAATGGTTGGACGCATATTTTGGCCGCGGTCAGGGCCGCAGAAAAGGGGGCAAAAAAACAGGGATAATGAGCACGGCTACCGATATCTGAACATTCGGAGCAACGGTTTTGGCTTATTGCAGCCGTATGGATCGAACTGCACCAGAAAGAAACGCTCGGCTTTGAACTGCGAGAGTCCGTGCCATACATTGGTAGCTGGAGTTAGCGGAAGGAAAGTTTGATGAAATCGCGTACGCTCAAATTCAGTTTTATGATGGTTGCCGTTGGGCACGGTATGGCATTACTCGTTGACGGTCAATCGTTGGCAAGTCCGAAGCCAGACCATTTAAAAACATACAAAACCGTCGGCGATGTCGTGCTCCAGCTTCATGTGTTCGAGCCGCCCGCGGAAAAACGCACCGGCGCAGCGATCGTCTTTTTCTTTGGTGGCGGCTGGAACGGCGGTAATCCAGAGCAGTTTTATCCGCAATGTCAGCACTTGTCCGAACGTGGCATGGTCGCGATGGCAGCCGAATACCGCACTTTCAGTAGGCACAAAACATCACCATTTGAATGCGTTCGCGACGGCAAATCGGCTGTTCGTTGGATTCGAGAGCACGCAGACGAACTCAGTATCGACACGGACAGAATCGCCGCGGGGGGAGGTTCGGCCGGCGGCCACGTTGCGGCTTGTACAGCACTGATCACCGGAATGGACGACGAGACTGAAGACAATGTTACGAGCTCGATGCCGAGCGCGTTAGTCCTGTTCAATCCGGTAATCGATACAAGTGAATTTGGCTACGGATACGAACGATTGAAAGACCGGTACAAGGAAATATCGCCGCTTGAGCACGTACGCCCAAATCTTCCACCAACATTGATCATGCAAGGCGACGCCGACACAACGACGCCTCCATCGGGCCACCGCGAATTCGAACGACGCATGGTCGAACAAAAAAACGAATGCAAGCTACTTCTCTATCCCGGCGAAACGCATGGATTCTTCAATCCAGGTCGAGGCGATGGCTCGGGACACGCAAAAACCACACAAGCGATGACCGAGTTTTTGGAATCGATCGACTATGTCCGAAAGTCTAATTGACGATCGCTGACGAAAGGAAAACATGAACAAGCTAATTCAATTCATATCTGCCATCGTCGCGCTGCTGCTGGTCGCTGCTGCGCACGGCGCCGAACGGAACATCGTTCTATTTGTGACTGACGACCAGAGTCCCGACATGGGATGCTACGGCAACGACGTTATCAAGACTCCGAACATGGACAGCCTGGCCGCCGACGGCGCAAGGTTTACTCGAGCCTTCTGCACGACTGCCAGCTGCAGCGCCAGTCGATCGGTTATCCTGAGCGGTCTCCATAATCACGCGAATGGACATTACGGACACGTTCACGACTTTCATAAATTCAGCAGCTACGACTGGGTGCAAACTTTGCCCGTCATGCTGCAACGAGCCGGCTATCGAACCGCTCGAGTCGGAAAGCACCACAACGGCCCGGAGGAAGTTTACTTCTTCGAAACGAAGGTTCGAGGCAACTCGCGAAGCCCTTACGAGATGTCGGCCAATTGCGCGGACTTTATCAACGCCGACGATGAGCGACCGTTTTTCTTGTACTACGCGACATCCGATCCGCATCGTGGCGGCGGCGATGCAGAGGACTTGCCGCATCAACCAAACCGCTTCGGAAACAAACCGGAAAAGCAAGCTTATCCGCACATCGACGAAGTCTTTTACGATCCGAAAGACGTGATCGTCCCGCCGTTTTTGCCGGATACGCCTACATCTCGAGCCGAACTGGCGCAGTACTATCAATCGATTTCTCGCGTTGACCAAGGACTCGGAAAGCTAATCCAAGTTCTGAAAGATGCTGGCAAGTGGGAGAACACGCTGTTCATTTACACGGCCGATCACGGCATGGCGTTTCCAGGAGCAAAGACCACTGTCTACGAAGGAGGCATGCACGTCCCGTTTCTTGTGCGAAATCCAGAACTCGAAAAACGCGGAACGGTTAACCATTCGATGGTCTGCTTCGTTGACATTACTCCAACGCTGCTGGATTGGGCGGGAGCTTACGATTCAGAAAACGGATGTGCGAAATCAGATATCGCTAAATTGACACACTTCCGGCAGCGGAAGCTGCCGACTCCACAGCCATACAAATTCCACGGGCGTTCATTCTTGCCGATCATCGGAAGCGAAACAGCCGATGGTTGGAATGAAGTCTACGCTTCGCACACATTTCATGAAATCCAAATGTACTATCCAATGCGAGTCGTCCGCGGCAGTCGCTACAAGTTAATCTGGAATATTGCTCATCCACTGCCGTTTCCGTTCGCGTCAGACTTGTGGGCG
>JAGQPC010000581.1 GCA_020426925.1 Planctomycetales bacterium
ATATCTTTGTTTTGAGCTTTTTCGTGGTTGCATGGAATCTTGGTGTGAGCTGTCGCGTGTCGCAAAAAGCACGTCCGGTCCACCGATTATCGAACAGGCCGGTCCGATGTACTATGGTGGGCAGTCCAATCGTACGCTTGATCGCGGAGAAAGAAATGTCTACCGAGCTAACCATTGACAAAAGTCGAGCCGTAAAATTGCCTCATCCATTGATCGGGTTTGAGGACGAGATCAACGACTTGCGAGAAACGGGACGGCTGTTTTACATGCGAGGCTGGTCGGTCGGAACCAGCAGCAATTACAGCTTCGTCGTTGGAAACGATCCGGTCGAGCTGGTCATCACGGCTAGCGGAATGGACAAGGGGCGGCTCGAGTTGACCGATTTTGTTCGAATCGACGCCGACGGCGTGCCGACTGCGCCTGAGCAACCTAAGTCGTCGGCCGAAACGATGCTGCATTGCGTGCTGGCAAAAAAACTGCCGGATGTCGGCGCCGTCCTGCACACGCATTCGGTTTGGGCGACATTGCTGTCGCAGCATTTCTACGGCGAGAACGGCTTTTTCATTGAAGACTATGAAATGCTGAAAGGCCTCGAAGGAGTCCGAACTCATCAGCACCGCGAATGGGTCGAAATATTTGACAACACTCAAGACATCGCGGCACTCGCCAACGAATTGGAAAAACGACTTTCCAACCGCAGCTCGCGGCCGATCGAGCACGGCTTTTTGATGCGCCAGCACGGGTTGTACACTTGGGGTAAAACGATCGCTGAAGCTCGCCGCCACGTGGAAATCTTCGAGTTCTTGTTCGAGTGCGTTGCGAGGAAGCTAGGATTTGCTGGATAGCTTTCAGCGCGACGCTCTATTGGCGCACAAAAAAAGGCCACTCTCTCGAATGGCCCCGGAGACTTAATCCGATTGGATCAGTGATAAATCATTGTCGGCGTCGACGAATCGCAAGCGAACTGACGATGCCAAGGACGATAAGAATTGCCGACGATGGTTCAGGAACGCAGATTGCACAGTTCGAAAAAGTGATATGATCGATTTCGATGCCTGTTCCTCCACCGGACTGACGCACAACCAATGACGCGATGCCTTCGTGCTGAAGCCCTACGAAACGGTCTTCGTCTGTCGTGCCTTGGTATGAGTTGTCTGGTTCGATGGCAAAAGCTTGTGCACCGATCAAGTTGCCGTCAATGTCGAATGCTTCCAAAATGATTCGCTCTGCTTCGATCGGACCGTCAGTCCACACGACTCCTGCTGTGGTCACGGGCTCGTCGAAAGTCAACGTGATCTTGTTTCCCACGGCATAGAACGAATGGCCATCGTTGCCCGAGCCATTAATTCCTCCATCGTCAATGTCTACCGAATCGACCAGCTTCGGCAAACCAGAAGAGAACTCCGGACCTATGATCATGCCTGGAGAAAGCGAAAGGCCTGGGTAAATCAGTTCGTCTTCGAAGTCTTCAACGACCATCGCGCACTGGTCGCATGAACCAAAAGAATCAAAAGCCGCCGGTCGGTCGGCTTCGCTGGTGTAATGTGTTGGCCCAAACCAAATCGGGGCCGCGGAAGCAACGGTCGAAGCCAAAAGGGCCGCGGTCATTGCATAGATCATCGTCTTAAGTCTCATTTACATCTCCGGTGTCGTATGAATGCGAAACCGCAGACCTGTAGACTGTCGCGTACACTCCAATGCCAAGCACGTCACAAAACGATGACAGCAAGAATGGGAAAAGTCTAAGATCGCAGTTTCTCAATAGTGAAAAGAAACAGCATCAAACAGAATGTTTGACTGGTTAGACCCGTACATTGCTCCACTAAGAGATAAGAAGTGGTGTATCGAGTCTAATGAAACTGCATTGGCAACCCTGGTTAAAAATGGCTGGTTTAAAACGGTTAGTCCCGCTTTCTCAAAACCTGCCCCCACGTGTCAAATTCCACTCTAGTTACCGGCGGGTGCTCGTCAACTTTCTGGCTTCAGATTTTCACTAGTTTTGTGACATGTCTTTGTCACCGTACAAAAATGCTCACGACGGCTAACGAATTTGGCTCAAAACCTTCCAACCGAACACAATCTTTAACGTAAATCGATGTTCACATGCTTGATCATGTGGCATCCAAGCCCGACACTGTAGCGTCCAGACTCCAGACAAATTGACGTTCAAAAGAGATGACCATGCTCGCACACAAAACGTTCTCTACATCCGTTACCCTGCTGCTCGCCATGACGTTGCACGCCAGCGCACAGCCGACGCCGGTTCAAAAGGCACACGCCCATAACGACTATTACCATGACCGACCGCTCTTGGACGCGCTGGACAACGGATTCTGCAGTGTTGAAGCTGACGTATTTCTTGCTGATGGAAAACTGCTGGTCGGTCATTCAAAAAACGAACTGAAACAAGATCGAACGCTCAGCAAACTCTATTTGGATCCGTTGCGCGACAGAGTCAAAGCCAACAGTGGACGAGTGTTCAAGAATGGGCCAACAATCACGCTCTTGGTTGATATCAAATCGGACGGTAAGTCGACTTATCTGGCATTGGACAAAGAGCTTACTCGATACGCAGAGATGCTTTCGATTGTCGAAGACTCGAAACTGAAGGTCGGTGCTGTGCAAGTCGTCGTTAGTGGCAACCGCGATTTTGAAACGATTGCAAAATCGAATCCACGATACGTAGGAATCGACGGGCGGTTAAGTGATTTAGGTAGCACGCAACCCGGTCACCTCATGCCGATGATCAGCGATAACTGGCGTCTTCATTTCAAATGGAGAGGCGATGGCGATATGCCTAACGACGAAAGAAACAAACTTCAAGCCATTGTAAAAACGTCCCACAAAGCTGGCCGCACCGTGCGGATGTGGGCGACGCCAGAAAAGGAAGCACTTTGGAAAGAGCTCTTGTCCGCAGACGTCGACCACATCAACACGGATGACCTGCCGCGACTTCGACGCTTTCTGCAGAACGCAAAATGAATCATGGAATTGAGGAAATGACAAAACGGAATTGTAGGTCAAGCCTTCGCGCTCTTTTGCTGCCGATGCTATTCGTCGTTGGATGCAACGATTCGCAAGACACTTCAAACGTCGCAACGTCAGATGGAGAGAAGCTTGCTCCCGTGACGTTGGCTCTCAACTGGCTGCCAGATTCGCAGCATGGTGGATTCTTCGCCGCGCAAGTTCACGGATTCTTTGCAGAACAACGACTCGATGTCACGATCAGCCCTGGCGGACCGAACGCACCGGTAGCTCAAAAAGTGGCCCTCAACCAAGCGCAATTCGGAGTCGGAAACTCCGACCAACTTCTGATGGCTCGGCAGCAAGAAATGGATGTCGTAGCGGTCTTTGCCGCGATGCAAAATAGCCCTCGCTGCATCATGGTGCACAGCGAAACCGGCATCACCCGACTGGCGGACCTAAAAGACGTAACTCTTGCAGTTGGCGCAGGCAAAGCCTTCGTCGAATTCATGAAACGGTCATTGCCGCTCGACGGAGTAACCACAGTTCCGTATACCGGCAGTATCGCACCTTTTTTGAACGACCAGAACTTCGCTCAACAGGCATACGTTTTTAGCGAGCCGCATGTCGCAAAAAGTCGCGGTGCAAATGTGCACTCCATGATGGTTTCCGAACTAGGGTTCAATCCGTACAGCAGCTGCCTGTTCGTCAATGGGAAGGTGCTTCGCAATGATCCAACTTTGGTAAAAAAGATGGTCGCTGCCGTTCGGAAAGGCTGGCAGCAGTACTTGGCTGATCCATACGAAACAAATCTGGCAATTCAGAGGGCAAATCCGGAAATGAATACGGAGAGCCTTCAGTACGGAGCAGAAGCGATTCGCCAGTTGTGCGTACCAGGCGACGACGTGGGCTCGGTTGGCCAAATGAACGATACACGATGGCAAACGATCGCAAAGCAGTTGGCGGAACTCGGTTTTTTGAATGACGCAAGTCAGTACTCCGCCGCGTTTACAACCAGGTTCCTTTCGGTGGATTAGCAGTACCGCTCGCTCAAGTTTACGGACCTATCACATGGCTGCAAAGAATTCGTTTCCCGGTTTCGATATCGACGTATTGCACTTCTTGCACGATTTGTCGCAGAACAACAATCGTGATTGGTTCGAGAAAAACAAACAGCGGTACGAAACTGCTGTCCGCGAACCAGCGCTTCACTTCATCGAATCGATGGTTGGTCCACTGAAGAAAGTCTCGCCGCACTTCCGCGCCGTCGCAAAGAAGACCGGCGGATCACTGATGCGAGTCTACCGCGACACACGATTCTCAAACGACAAAACGCCCTACAAGACGAATGTCGGAATCCATTTTCGGCACGAAGTTGGCAAGGACGTGCACGCTCCTGGATTCTATTTTCACATCGAACCTGAATCGGTATTCCTGGGTGCTGGTATCTGGCACCCGGACAGCGAAACGCTCAGTCTGATTCGCGACGCGATCGTCGAAGAACCGACAAAATGGAAACGAGGCCGTGACGCAAAATCGTTTCGCGATTCATTTCATTTGACAGGCGATTCCCTAAAACGCCCGCCGCGAGGTTACGACGCGGAACACAAATACATCGACGACATCAAGCGAAAAGACTTCATTGGCGTCCGAGAACTTGAGATCGATAGCTTATTTGATGCGTCGATCACAAAGCTGGTCGCCGACACGTTCAAAGCGTCGAAACCGTTTGTTCGTTTTTTGTGCGAAGCGATCGATGTTGGGTTTTAGCCGGAAAAACGTCAGAGTCCGCGTGCACCGTGACTGAAACTCTAACGCGTACGTTTTGTAGTTACGCTCGACCGCCAGCCACCCACGAAAAACTGTTAACAGCGATGCCTCAGGCAAGAACTCCAAAAGGGTTGCCGGAAAGGATCCTTACTTCAGCTCGCGGAAACGAGTCAGGTCTTGGTGTCGCCCCACGATCACCAATAGTTGATTCGCGGTGAAAGCAAAATCGGGCTCGGGTAACAAGATAAATTCACCAGTCAATGCGTCCTTGATGGCAATTACCAAAATCTGAAATTGCCGCCGCAACTTCGAAGTGATCAGCGTCTTCCCGACAAGCGAGTCGGGGACCGCAACTTCCGCGACACTGTAATCCGGATCGATTGGAATGTAGTCCAGCACGTTGGGCCAAGTCATCCGGTCCGCCAATTCCGTGGCGATTTCGGTTTCCGGAAAGACAACACGGTCAACACCCAGTGTACTCAGAATTTTTGCGTGATCCCCACTCAGCCCCTTCGCCACGATTCGCTTCGCACCCAACTCCTTTGCGTGCAGTGTCGCCAACAGCGACGGCGTCATTTCATCTCGCTCGCCGAGACTGATAAATACTGCGTCAGCCGCGGATAAATCTAAGTGCTCCAGCGCTGAGAGCTCGGTCACGTCTGCCACGATCGCCTCATAGAGTTCATTCTTCAGCATGTCAACTTTCGTCGGATTAGTATCAACGCCCGTAACGCGGCAGCCGTTCTTGCAGAGCTGTCTGACCAATGCCTCGCCAAACGTGCCGAGACCAAGGACAATGAATCGTTTGTTCGCATTTGAGGCCATGTTTTTTCCTTCTATTGAGACGTACGGCAGACACTCGAAGTCATCCAATCAAAGGAGCTTCCAGAGCGTACTCCACGGGCACAGTGCGTTCTGTCCGCGCCAGTGCGGCAAAAACCGTGATTGGTCCCAGGCGTCCCATCAGCATTAGGGCGATTATGACAAGGCGTCCCCCATCCGTCAGATATGGCGTAACTCCCGTCGTTAGTCCGACCGTTCCGAGTGCGGAGAATACCTCAAACATCGCGTCCAAAAACAGGCCCTGCGACTGAGCATGTGGTTTTTCTGATTGTTCGAGTATCAATAGGGCTGCCAAAGCCGCAATCGCGACGACCGCGAAGAGCATCGCGGTCGCGATCGCCCGGTCAATCGTTTCGCCAGGGATGGAGCGCCGAGCCATGACGACGCGTGCGCGCCCGCGAAACGTTGCCCAGCCACGCAAGACGAGCACGATCAGTGTGGAAACTTTGAATCCGCCCCCCGTCGAACACGGCCCGGCACCAATCATCATCAACAAAATCATGATGAACAGGCTGGCGTTCGTCAGCACACCGATTTCGATCGTATTGAACCCCGCAGTACGACAGGAGAAAGATTGAAAAAATGCCGCTACACATTTTCCGGTAACTGACATCTCGGCGAGTGCTCCGTCCCACTCCAGAATGAGAAAGGCCAACGTTCCGAGTGCCAGCAGAAGCGCAGTCCCAGAAAGCATCAATTTGGAATGTAGAGTTAACCGCTCCCAAAATTCCGGCCACTTATGTTCGCGATTCCGAACAATGTCCACCATGACCGGAAATCCAATGCCACCGCAAATGATCAAAATCGACACCGTGGCATTCACGACAACATCGCCTTGATAGCTAACCAGGCTATCGTCATTTAAGCTGAAACCGGCATTGCAGAACGCTGATACTGAGTGAAACAAGGCCTGCCAAATCGCTGCGCCGAATGAGTGGTCAAAAAGAAATCGAGCAGCCAAAATTACGAATCCTGCTCCCTCAAACAAGAGAGTGTATCGGAAAACCTTTCCAACAACTGATCGCAGATTCGGCTCGCTGCCGGCACCCAATGAATCGGCCAAAACCGCGCGATGGCGCAGGCTTTCGCGTCCGCCAAGCGAAAAAGTAATAAACGTAGTCACAGTCATGATGCCGATTCCACCGAGCTGTATCAGGATGAGAATTACGACCTGACCAGCCAGAGAGAAATCGTTACCAGTCGACCGCACAGCCAGGCCGGTCACACACGTGGCGCTCGTCGCAGTGAAGGCGGCGTCAAGCGGAGATATTGGAGGCTTTTCCAGCGATTGGCAAAAGGGAAAACTCAGCAACACCGAACCAATGATGATCGCGCCCAAGTACCAGAAAAGTGATGCGCGAGCAGGGTGCTTAACGATGGATCCGACAGCGTGTGAGGCCATATGCAATCAGTTGCGATAATGGTTTCTAGGATCCTAAGATTCCGGGGTTTGTGCCAGGCTCGGCCTCCATCTGTCGCGGTACCTGCGACCGACGTGCCACTCCTGTTTCGATGGCTTTCAATGATACCGCTTCGGCGACGGCCGTTGCTACCCGTTGGTCAAAGACGCTAGGCACGACGTATTCCGGGTGAAGCTCGTTATCGGAAATGATGCTGGCGATTGCTTGAGCCGCGGCAATTTTCATCTCGTCGTTCACTTGCCTCGCACGAACGTCCAACAGTCCTCGGAACAGCCCTGGAAAGCACAGGACGTTGTTGATCTGATTGGGGTAGTCCGACCTCCCAGTTGCCATCACTTTTACGTGCGGTTCGGCTTCTTCGGGCGTGATTTCGGGGTCGGGATTCGCCAGTGCAAACACGATCGCATCGGTCTCCATCTGGCGCACGTCTTCGACTGTTAACACGTCTCGAGAAGAAACTCCGATAAAAACGTCGGCTCCTGACATCACGTCGGCTAATGTTCCTGCCGCCGAATCGCGGTTCGTGTTGTCGGCAATCCACTGCTTGAGGTCAGTCAAATTGCCTCGATCGGCATAAATCGCTCCCGCGCGATCGCAAACGACGATGTTCGTGGCTCCACAGTGGAGTAGCAACTTCGTGATCGCTGCACCGGCGGCGCCTGCTCCATTGATAACAATTCGAATGGACTCGATCGGTTTGCCGACCAGTTTGAGAGCGTTTGTCAGTGCAGCCAGAACAACAATCGCCGTACCGTGCTGGTCGTCGT
>JAGQPC010000582.1 GCA_020426925.1 Planctomycetales bacterium
TAACGCCGGGATACTTTGCGCTGAACGCTGCAAGATCTGCGGCGACAACCAGATATCCTACTGCTGGAATGCTCGCCGCTGGAAAAACGAAATCGACGCCTTTGTTGAATTGCCAGCCGGTAACATCGACGGCCGCTGCTCCGTTATTCCGCAGCTCGATGAATTCTTCCGCGTCGATTTCGCTCGAAGGATGATACATCAGCTCGCTGATGACAACCTGACGACTCTGATCAGAAACAGGCTCCGCTCCATTCACGGACCCTGGCGTTGGCGCCGTGAAGTACCCTACAGTCACTCCGTCTTGCGATAGTCCGTACGAAACGTCTGTTACTTGCGGCGGGTACTCCGGGGCAAACGCCGTCGAGATCGTCGAGCCATCCGGTGCGACGAGCGCCAAAAACTCACCTGACTCGCTGAGCTTAAAGTTTGTGTGCAGTTCACTTCCGGCAACCGCCACATTATCACCGGACGCGAAGACTACGAGGTAACCGTTTGCCGGGATCGTAACATTGGGAAATGTCCACTTCGACAGATCGCTTTCCTTGTCGGACAGGTGCCAGCCGTTCAGATCTACGGGCTGCGAATCTGGATTGTGAATCTCAATCCAATCAGATGAATTTCCCTTGGAGTCCACCAAGGTGGCATGGTTCGATGCCATGAACTCCGTGATGATCGGGGACACAGCCAAAAGCCGACGGTCCTCGAGCGATTCCAAGGAATGAATCCGTCGCCCAATGCGACGCACCGGTCGTGTCATGCCAGACATTTTTTGCCTCATGTCCCCATCCAGGTCGTTTTACGGCGTCTCGTGATGACGAGACTGTCCCCACTTCGCAAGCGTGGAAAAAACGCCGCATGACGACCTGCGCGTTTTGCCAAGGTGTGTCGCCAAGGATGTATTTGCTGTGTCCGACGAAAATCGTCGAACGTTCGCCATCCTATTCAAGGCCTCCCGATTCGCATAATTAAAAACGGTTTAGAATGGGCGGATAGGTCTGCGGCCTCTGGTTTTCCGAGTAGCCAAATCGGCCCATGCAAGCGACAATAGGTTGTCGCAACCGGCAACGTTTCTGCCAGAAGTGTATTCAATCGAACCGACAGAGAACTGATGCCTCGAATCCTTGTCATCGAAGATGAACCCGCCTTGCTCGATAGCCTGCGGCGAGGGCTGTCTGAGGAGGGCTATGACGTGAGTGCGACCGGGACGTTGGCTGCCGCTCATGGGATCGTTGCCGACGAGCCGATCGATGCGGTGTTGCTCGACCTGATGTTGCCCGACGGTGATGGCCTGGAGTTTTGTCGAGGGCTGCGTCAGATTTCGCAATCGATTCCTGTCTTGATGGCCACGGCTCGAGACAGCGTCGCCGACCGCATCACCGGATTAGACGCTGGCGCGGATGACTACCTGATCAAGCCGTTTTCGTTTGATGAATTGCTCGCTCGGCTTCGTGCGCTGTTGCGACGTTCTGCACTTCCGCAATCATCCAAATTGGTCGTCGACGATCTTGAACTCGATCTGTTGGATCGCAGCGTCGTGCGAGCGGGATGCAATTTGGACATGACGATTCGTCAATTCGATCTGCTCAAGTTCTTCGTTGAACATGCGGGCGAGATCGTAAACCGTGAAATGATCGCCGAAGAAGTCTGGAATGAACCGACCGCGACCTGGACAAACGTGATCGAAGTGCAGGTCAATCATCTGCGCCGCAAACTAGAAAGGCCCGAGTGGCCGACGATTTTGCATACGATTCGTGGACGAGGCTATCAGTTAGGAGTCACCAAATGACGAGCCTCAGTCTGCGGTGGCGATTGACGCTGTGGTATAGTTTCGTTCTGTCGATTCTGGTGGTCTGTTTCGGGGGTATGGTCTACGGGTTGATCAGCAGGAGTCTCGTCAACGGCGTCGATACCGTATTGGAAGAAGAGGTCCGCGAGGTCGCCGTCGAAGCTGGACTTGCGAAATCGGACGAGGAACTCCAGGACCACCTGCAATCACGATTCTTCGAGCATGGTGATTTCGATTTTCAACTGAGTGACCACGAAGGAAACCTGTTCTTCGCGGGCAAGCGACTCGTTGAGAATCCTTTGCCGATTCCGAAATCGGTGATCGCGACTCCTGGGCGAACCACATTGCGACGGAACGAACTTGGCAGCATTCGATGTTCGGCATTGACGGCGCGAGGGCCAGCCGGCAATTTGACGATTCAAGCATGCACGTCCATCGCGGCGGTGGAGACTCAATTGCGGCGACTGGCGACGACCTTAGTGTCGGCCGGTTTGTTGGTCGTGATCGTTGCGGTGGCCGGCGGATACTTTTTGGCTCGCAAAGCTCTGTTGCCAGTTGAGCAAATGGCGAGCGCGGCGGAAAGAATTTCTGCGACTCAACTTAATCAGCGCGTGACGGTAGCCAATCAGCATGATGAACTCGGGCGACTCGGAAGCACGATCAATGCGATGGTCGACCGCCTGCAACGATCTATCGAAGAGACTCGCCGCTTCACGGCCGACGCAGCACATGAGTTACGAACTCCACTGGCTGTAATGCGGACAGAAGCGGATGTTGCGTTGCGCGGAAATCGTTCGACAGATGAGTACCGGCACGTCATCGAGGTCATGCGGAAAGAGTCGCAGCGGCTATCGAATCTCGCCGACCAATTATTGCAGCTGTGTCGGCATGACGCCGGTGTTGAGTCGCTCCGTAGAGAGGAAGTACAACTGGACGCCGTGTTGATGGATGTCGCTGAACAGCTCCGGCCAATGGCGGCCGCGAAGTCTGTGGAACTTAAATTTGGGTCGGTCGAAACGAGCGTTGTTGGTGGAAACGACATTCAATTGAGCCGAGTCCTTTTTAACGTTCTTGAAAACGCGATCAAGCACACGCCATCGGGCGGGTCGATCAAGGCTTCCATAATCAGCGACGAAGACGTTGTTTCGGTTCGCATTGCGGACAGCGGACCTGGCATTCCCGAATCGGACGTGCCACATATTTTCGAACGGTTTTATCGCGTCGACAAATCACGTTCGAGGAATGGACACGTCGGCGGAGCGGGGCTCGGGCTCGCTATCTCGAAGGCGATCGTCGATGCTCACGAAGGCACGATTCGCGTCGCGGAAACGAACCGATCTGGTACAACGTTTGTCATTCAGCTGTCGCGGTGTTAGCCACACTAGCAGTCTGTGTCAGCTTAATCTTCTGGTAGTGAAATCGCTAAACTTCCTTATGCTCGGGATCTTTGGCAAGATCCACTACGAGGTACTTGAAAACAAGATCTATTGGGCTGCTAGATGCAATCGTCGCTCGTCAAGACGCTCACCTTGCTTGCATTTGGCAGTTTCACCTAGAATGCCCGACCTGCGTAGCGTCAACGATTCATTCGGCCTTTTAGCTTTTATTCAAAGATCATGGCAAAGCAACCCAAATCGGCAATCCAACCTCCGCGCGAAGAAGACTATCCAGAATGGTATCAGCAAGTGATTCGAGCCGCGGATCTAGCTGAACTTTCCGACGTCCGTGGTTGCATGGTCATTAAGCCCTGGGGCTATTCGATCTGGGAAAACATGCAACGAGTGCTGGATGGAATGTTCAAAGCGACGGGGCACGAGAACGCGTATTTTCCTCTGTTCATTCCGATGAGTTATTTGGAAAAAGAAGCCGAACACGTCGAGGGATTCGCCAAGGAATGCGCCGTGGTAACGCATCACCGATTGGAGCCTGGCCCTGAAGGTGGTTTGGTGCCTGCAGGAAAGCTTGAAGAACCTCTGATCGTCCGCCCGACAAGCGAAACGATTATTGGATCAACCTACGCAAAATGGGTGCAGTCATATCGTGACTTGCCGATCTTGATCAACCAATGGGCGAATGTCGTTCGCTGGGAATTGCGGACTCGAATGTTCCTGCGCACTGCAGAATTCCTGTGGCAAGAAGGACACACCGCACACGCGACGGAAGAAGAAGCTCGCGAAGAAACGATGCAGATGCTACGAGTCTATGCCGATTTCGCTGAAAACTTCATGGCGATGCCGGTTATTCAAGGTGAAAAAACGGCGGGCGAAAGGTTTCCCGGCGCCGTCGCGACCTACAGCATCGAAGCGATGATGCAGGATCGAAAGGCTCTGCAAGCAGGAACGTCACATTTCCTCGGGCAGAATTTTTCTCGCGCCCAAGAGATCAAATTCCAGGATCAAAACGGAGATGAAGTTTTTGCCTGGACGACATCGTGGGGAGTTTCGACGCGACTCGTTGGCGGTCTGATCATGACGCACGCTGATGACGATGGCATGGTGATTCCTCCTCGGCTCGCGCCCAAGCATGCGGTCATCTTGCCGATCTATCGCAATGACGAAGAACGAGCCACCGTCCTCGAATACTGCAACTCGCTGAAAAGCGAACTGGACAGCAAGACGTTCAGTGGCATTCCCGTGCAGACGTTCATTGACGATCGAGACATCCGAGGCGGCGACAAGCAGTGGCAGCACATCAAACGTGGTGTACCGCTGCGCATGGAAATTGGGCCACGTGACGTTGCCGGCAATTCGGTTTTCTTGGGGCGGCGAGACAAAGGGGTCAAAGAGAAGTCGGGAATCGATCGCAATGAACTTGTGAACACGATTGGGAACATTCTGGACGAAATGCAGACCGGTCTTTTTACAAAAGCGAAGCAGATGCGAACCGACCACACAAAGGAAATCACAAACGTCGACGACTTCCGGGCTTACTTCACTCCGAAGAACGCGAAGAAGCCCGAAATTCACGGCGGCTTTGTGCTCGCCCACTGGAACGAATGCCCAGAGGTCGAAGAGGAACTCAAAAAACTCAAGGTCACGATTCGGTGTGTGCCATCCGATGAAACCGAACCTGGCACATGCATCTTCACCGGCAAACCGAGCCAATCCCGAGCCGTATTCGCAAAAGCGTATTAGGCTCGCCTGCGACTAGTCCAACGCGTCTTGGTTTTTGGGTACCACGTAGTGGATCTTGCTAAAGATCCCGTCCGCCTTGAAGTTTGGGCCGGAAACTGCGTGGCCCGAAAATACGTGGCAGTTGTGCTATTCGTCGGCGAGAT
The DNA here is from genome assembly GCA_020426925.1 of Planctomycetales bacterium. Classification (GTDB taxonomy): domain Bacteria; phylum Planctomycetota; class Planctomycetia; order Pirellulales; family Pirellulaceae; genus JAGQPC01. Next base: position 5,064 of record JAGQPC010000582.1, read on the forward strand.
TGAGGCGAGCAGGATAGAAGCATGGTATCATCAAAGACTCACGGACGAATTTCGACGAACGCCGTAAACACAGGTCGCGAGTTGCGTTATGACTCGATTGAAATTCCACGCAATGCGAACAAACCGGCCTCGCCGGTGGAAACGAGCTGGTTTGATCTGCGTGTCGGTGTTGATCGCGGCAACTAATATCTCTGTGGCAAGAGCTGCCGACGCACAGAAGATTGCAGAGTTCGAGCGCGACATCCGCCCGCTTCTCGTCAAACATTGTATCGAATGTCACGGGCCAACTAAGTCAGAGTCCGATTTGCGGCTTGATTCACACGATGGAGTTCTGAAAGGTGGCAACACAGGACCCGCCGTCGTGCCGGGTCGCGCCGACGAGAGCTTGGTTCTTCGTGCGGTGCTACATGAAGACGACTTGCAAATGCCACCTGATGAGCAACTGGCAAAACATGAGATTGACGCACTCGCTCGCTGGATAGAAAACGGTGCCTTCTGGCCAGAAGGAGTGATGCTCGCGGGAAGCCGTCCCGCGCTTCGCAGCGGAACGATTACTGATGAAGAGCGCGCATTTTGGTCTCTGCAACTCATCACCGACCCGCGGCCGCCACAGGTCGATCAGTCCTTGCGCGTGCAGAACGACATTGACCGTTTCACGCACGCTCGCTTAGCCGAAACAGGTCTTCAAATGCGATCGCCGGCCGAAAAGCGAACGCTGATTCGCCGAGCGACGTTTGATTTGACGGGCCTCCCACCAACACCAGGCGACATCCAAGATTTTCTGGATGACGACGAGTCCGACGCTTTTGATAAGGTCATCACGCGGTTGCTGGACTCTCGTCAGTACGGTGAGCGTTGGGGGCGTCATTGGCTGGACGTTGTTCGCTATGCCGACACGGCGGGCGAGACCGGCGACTATCCGACTCCGCTTTCCTACAAGTACCGAAACTGGGTCATTGACACGTTCAACGCAGATATGCCTTACGACCAGTTTGTTCGCGAGCAGATCGCGGGAGACATTCTGGCGAAAGAGATGCTGGCCGCGGCTGGATGCGATTCCGATGCTTGCGACGATGAAACATTGACTCGCTATGAACAGATGATGACTGCGACCGGCTTCATCGCGATCTCGCGCCGCTTCGGTTTCGACGTCGAAAACTACCACCACCTTACGATCCAGGACACGATCGACACGCTTGGGCAGGCCGTTCTTGGACTGACGCTTGGGTGTGCTCGCTGCCACGATCACAAGTACG
>JAGQPC010000583.1 GCA_020426925.1 Planctomycetales bacterium
TGGATCTCGTGTTGAACGGACATTTGCTCTTTCGGAAATTCCGGACGCGATGCCGACTAGTCAGCGACTTGCCGTGACAATCGGCAATGACGTTGGAGTAAACGACGCATTTATTGTTCGTTCCAGACGCACGAACGAAGTGGCAGTTCACGCGAACGTCCAAACTTTGGACGAACTCCCTGATTCCTGGTTAGCGTATTCCGGTGTCGACGTATTGATTATTCCCGCTCGTCACGCGATGTGGGCAGAGCAGGGCACTGCCGAAAAAATCAGGCCGATCGTCGAGTGGGTTCGTTTGGGTGGAACAGCCATTCTGTCTTGCGGCGAGCATTGCGAAACGTTGCTGAGCGGCAAAGATGGTCTTGGAGGCCTCGCCCCCGGAACCTTTGCTGGGATTGGGTACGAGCGTGAGACTTCCGCTTTAGAAGAGTTTGTTGGCAGCGAGTTGCCTGTGAACGTCATGGAAGCGGACGGCGCGACGCAATTGCCGTATGCGAAGCTCGATCCCGTTGATGGCACCGTAGTTTTCTCGGAAGGCATCGGAGCAGGGCGGCATCCGGCGGTTGTGATCGGGATGATCGGGCTCGGCAAAGTCATTTTCACTACGTTTGATTTAGATTCCGACTCGCTGGCCGCGTGGAATCCACGAACGGATTTTGTGCGGCGGTTGATCGATTTTGCATTAGGTGCGACAGATGGCGACGAGCGTAAACAGGTCGGAACGAGTCAGTACGGATACGACGACATCATCGGGCAGTTCCGGATGGCGCTCGGTACGTTTCCCGGCGTCGGTGTTACGTCGTTTCTTTTGGTGTCGCTGTTGATTGTCGGCTATGTGTTGCTGATCGGCCCGGTCGACTATTTCTTTCATCGTCGAATTTCGAAACGGTTTGAACTTACTTGGCTAACGTTCCCGTTGTTGGTTGCTGCCGCGTGTGGGCTTGCCTACTACTTGACGACAGGGCAGGGCGGTTCTCAGTTACAGCTGAACAGAGTATCGGTAGTCGACGTCGACGCCGAAACGCATCGAGCTCGCGGTAGTGGCTGGTGGTATTTGTATTCGCCAAAAGCGGAGCGTCTAAATCTGTGGATCGAGTCAAATTCGCCCGACACTCTAGAACTCCGCGACAGTTTGACAATGTGGGACGGGCTGCCTGGTGGCGGATTTGGCGGTATGAATGGCGGCATGACATCACAGCGAAGTTCCGCTGCCTATTGGATCGATGCAGGTGCTACGGGCGGACAGACGAGAACTTCGTTGGTCGGATTGCCGATCAACGTTCGATCGAGTCGCAGCTTTTACACGCAGTGGACTGGGCAGTTCGAAACGGAAGACAATGATTCTGCTCTGCGGGTCAGCGTAGAAAAAGAACTGACCGGGACCGTGGAGAACTCGCTGCCGTTTCAGTTGGACCGCTGTTGGCTGGTTTACGGTCGATGGGTTTACAAGCTTGGTAGTTTGCGGCCTGGTCAGCAAAAGTCATTGCAAGGGATCAGGTCGCTCGATCTAAAACGGCTGCTGACAAAACAAGAGTTTGACAAGGGCCGATACAAGATGACTCCGTGGGATCGCGACTCGACCGACATCAACGAAATCATGAAGATGATGATGTTTTTCTCGTCCGTTCGCGGCGAATCGTACACTGGGCTGATGCATCGTTATCAAGACCATTTGGATCGGAGTCGAATGCTGCAGGACGGTCGAGCGATGTTAGTCGGCGAATCGTCAGCGGCAGCGACCAAGCTAGTGCACAGTCACGACGAGCTTCCTCGTGGCGGCGAACTGACTGCGACCGATGCAACAACCTACTTTCGCCTGAGCATACCAGTTGACCTCAAAAGGTAACGTCCGTGATCGAAACGAGAGACCTAACGAAAAAGTACGGCGACACGTTCGCGATCCAGTCGATCGAAATGAAGCTGGAAAAGGGAGACCTCTTTGGCTTCATCGGCCCAAACGGCGCCGGCAAGACGACGACGATGAGGATCATTGCGACATTGCTGACGCCAAGTTGGGGCGAAGCGTACGTTGACGGCAATTCTATTTATACGAATCCGAAAGAGATTCGTAAGTTGGTCGGATACATGCCAGACTTTTTTGGCGTGTACGACGACATGAAGGTGATCGAATACTTGGAGTTTTTCGCCGCGGCGTATCGGATTAACGGAGAGGCTCGCCGCAAAGTCTGCGAAGAAATGCTCGGCGTTGTGGACTTGGAATTCAAACGTGACGCATACGCCAACACTCTGTCGCGTGGTCAAACGCAGCGTCTGGGGCTCGCGAGGGTTCTGCTGCACGACCCGCAAGTGCTGCTATTGGATGAGCCGCTGTCAGGGCTCGATCCACGTGCTCGAATTGATATGCGAAACTTGCTGAAGAGGCTCGGCGAGATGGGAAAAACGGTCATCGTGTCGAGCCATATTCTTCCCGAGCTTGCGGATGTTTGCAACAAAATCGGTATCATTGATTGTGGCGTGATGCAGTTTAATGCTCCGGTCGCTGACGTGATGAAGCACGTGCGCGCAAACGTGCAGCTGATTGTCCGTGTCAAGGAACAGACCGACGAGACGGCTCGGCTGCTGGAAGGCCACGAATTGGTTGCCGGTGTCGATGTTCGAGACGGGATGATCATTGTTACGCTGAAGCCAGGTGTAGCCGATTACAGCGAATTGGCGTCGGTCATTGTGCAAGGCGGAAAACGGATCGTAGAGTTTCGTGAAGACCAAATCGATTTGGAATCGGCCTTCATGGCGTTGACCAAAGGGATCGGAACGAAAGCAAAGCCGATCGGCGGCGGAACAGCCGAGTGATGATTGAGCTACATCGGGGGCAAACAATTCCCGCGACGTTCTGTGATGGATAGCAAAGGTGAATCATGAATCGCCGAGCGAAAACAATTATTCGAGGTGTCATTTTGGCGACAGGCATAAGTGTTGTTGTATCTTCGGCCGAAGCGCAGCGGCACCGCGACCCGTTTGAGCAGGCTCGACGAGAACTCGTTCAGAACGAAATCGTCGGAGTGGGCGTCACGAACAAGCGCGTGATCGAGTCGATGATCAATACAAAACGCCACGAGTTCGTACCAAGGCATGTGCGCAACATGGCCTATTACGACATGGCCCTGCCGATCGGCGACAGGCAAACGATTTCCTCACCGTTCATCGTGGCATACATGACCGAATGTCTCGATCCGCAACCGACGGATCGCGTGCTGGAAATTGGCACAGGCAGCGGCTACCAAGCTGCGGTGCTCAGCCCGTTGGTGAAAGACGTCTACACGATCGAGATCGTCGAAACGCTTGGGCGGAAGTCGAGTGCTGTGCTGCATCGATTGCGCTACAATAACGTCCACACGAAGATCGGGGACGGATTCAAGGGTTGGCCTGAACACGCTCCGTTCGACAAGATCGTCGTCACGTGCTCGCCCGAAAAAGTACCAACGCCGTTGGTTGAACAGCTAAAGGAAGGCGGCCTCATGGTCATTCCCGTTGGAGAGCGTTATCAACAGACGATGTATCTAATGCGCAAAGTGGACGGGAAGCTTGAGCGCGAAGTTTTACGTCCGACTCTGTTCGTTCCGATGACAGGGACCGCGGAAGAGAGTCGTCTGGTAGCTCCTGATCCGACTAAGCCGTCTATCGTGAACGGTTCATTTGAAGAAGATGTGAAAGAAGATGGCTTCATTCCGGGTTGGTACTATCAACGCCAGGCGGAACGAGTCGCAGCAGACGATTCGCCCGACGGTAAACATCACGTCCTGTTTCGTAACCTGGATGCGGGGCGAGGCAGCCGAGTGCTGCAGGGGCTTGCGCTGGATGGTCGAGTTGTCCACGAAATTGAACTGTCGACTTGGGTGGGCGTCAACAAGGTTGTACCGGGACCAGAAGACGCGTTACCTCGTCTCATGATTTCGTTCTACGACAATCAAAGAAGCTCGCTCGGTCAAGTGTGGTTGGGGCCATGGCAAGGCACGTTCGACTGGCGAAAGGAAAGTCGCACGGTGCGCGTTCCCGCGCGAACTCGCGAAGCGATCGTACGAGTCGGTCTATTCGGTGCCACAGGCGAGGCAAAATTTGACGACGTTAGAATTAATTTGCCTGAGGCAAAGTCTCCGTAACGTTTTGCGCATACCAGATCTTAGTAACGCAGCGGATCTGCTACCCGAGCTCCTTTGTCGCCTGCTTGTCAATGAATTCTAGAAAAATCGGCAAGAAAAGGGGTGACAATCATTTGTCACACATTATATTCAGCGTCCGGGAAAAAAGTTTTGGTAAAAGCTTTGTAGCCTGTGGGGTAGCTCGTAGTGGATCTTGCCAAAGATCCCGTGCGCAGGAGAAGTTTAGCAACTTCCACTACTAGAAGATTAAGCTGACACAGACTACTAGGTCGGGAGCGAAATGTAATGAGCGGTGTCTATCGGTTCGAGGAAAGTGAGCAAGGATTCGCCGTTTATGTGCGAGGCAAGTGCATCGGTGAGATCGTTCCTGCAAAAGAAGCGTCGGGACGCCACTGTTTCTTTCTCGCTTGCGACGATCGTCGCGAACCTCGAACCTACCGCGGCAAACAAAAAGCAGCCGAAGCACTTCACGCAATCTACAAACTAAAGAGCGACTCGACAAAGAAACGCTGGAGTCGCGAAAAACTGATCGTTATGGCCTGGGACGAACGACCACGCGCATCGGAACTGGCGTAATGGGTCGTACAAGAGTTTCGGCGAATTCTCGTAGCCACCAGCCGGAACAGCGCGGGTAGGACGTCGGTGCACGTTTCAGTATTGTGCCGCTTGTTCCGAGCCTACCGACACCGTGCGAATCACAAGGTAGGCTCGGAACAAGCGGCGTATAGACATACCAATGCAAACTACCTGACGCCGCGCAGTTCCGGCTGCTGGACTTTCAGATGTGTCCCCTCAGTCCGTCCGATTCGCGCCGCCCGCAACCGTTTTCTTTGATCGGTAAAGTGCTAATCGAGATTCAACCTGTTTTCGTAGCGGATGTTCATTGGGAATCAGCGCCAACGCATCGTTCGCGATTTTCGTCGCTTGGTCGAAGTCTCCGGTTTCAGCGTATGCGGCGGCTAGGACATCGAGGACGCGTGGGTCTTGGTTTTGAGTCATTGCTGCCAATTGTGTGGCGATTGCGAGTGCGTTTTCGCCGTCGCGAATTGACTCGATCGAGGACGCCGCTTGAATGGACGCCAATGACAACTGAGAGCCCGCGTCGCGTGGATTGAGAGAGATTGCCCGACGCAGCGCCGTAACTGCGTTCTCGTCTTGTTTCATTTGAGCGAATGCCTGGCCCAAAGCGGCGAATCCTTGTGCTAGATTCGGCTGCAATTCGGTCACGCGAGCAAAACAATCTGCGGCTTTGGAAAATTCGCCGCGACTGGCCAGTTGTCCGCCCAACGCCAGCCACGACTGCACTCGAGAATCGTCTAATTCAGTCGCACGCTTCAATGCGGCGATTGCTTCTTCGTTTTTTCTGGTTCGAGCAAGAATGACGCCGAGGTTAGCCCATGCATCAACGTGGTCGGGATGATCGTTGACGATGCTGCGAAAATGCTCGATCGCTTCGTCAAAGCGATTCTTCGAGGCCGCCATCATTCCGAGTCGAAAACGGGCTCGGGCGAACTTCGGATCAAGACTGACCGTCGATGAATACTCGGCGAATGCCGACTCGGACTTGCCGACTGATTCCAACGCTCGGCCGAAGTGAAAGTGGCCTTTTGCGCTCGAGGGAACAAGCTCCAACCCTTCGCGAAAATAATCGATGGACTCTGCCGCTTGACCCGATTCAAGCAAAGACAAACCGACATCGAAACTGTCGTTCGCGACTCGCACGGCCAGTTGCTGACGCACTTTGTCGCTGTTTGATGACGTCAGCAGTTGACTCAAACGTTGACGATCAAGTTGCAAATATCGCAGATAGTCGTCGTCGTGTCCGGCTTCTTGAAATACGCTTGCGACGGGCCGCAACAGTAAGATGTCTGGCGGAGTGGTCCACGTCCCTGGAAACGGAACGGACCGGCTTCGGCGAGCGACGATCGAATTGGACGAAGAGGCTGCGTCGTCTATGATCGTTTGGATTGGCTGCGCGCCTTGATACATCGCAACGAGCTGGTTGTTTGCGTCCGCGAGTAACATGAACGGAACGGCCGACGCCAACGGGCGGTTGAGTACGATCCGCTGCAGAACGCGAATCTTGTCCATTAACACGTCCGTCGCAGAACCGCTGCGAAACGGGAATCGAGTCTGCCGAATCACGTCGGTCGCATTGCTCGTAACGGGCGAGATTGCCAATGCGTCCAGATTGATCGCGACGACGTCGATCGCACCTGCGACTGATTTGTTGTGGGCAGTGAACTGCGATAGTTCGTCGACGCAGATCGGGCATGAGCTGGCCCAAAACAGAATCAAAAGTGGTTTTCCCTGGGCAGTAACGAGTTCTCGCTCACCTGACTCCAGCGAATGCATTTCGAAAATCGGCAAAGGCACTGCGTTCGCGAACAACGCTCGAACCGAATTCGTTGCGGGAGATGTCGCCTGGTCCTGCGCTGGCAGCGAAATGGTCCGTCGTTGCTCGTCAGTTGCAACGGCTTGGTTGGCGCCTTCGGTTAGCAGGTAGCGATGACCTGCATCGATGCCGTCAAACGATTGCGTCGTTCCATCTGGCCAGCGAACGGAAACACTTTCGATCGTGCTGTCAGGCCCTATTCCGAAGTGGACAGTCTTACTGGCTTGCGAAAGATAGCCATCGCCGGCGCGAACGGTTTCGATCAACCATGTCGACTCAGACGTCGAGCGATCTTTGAGCTGAAGTTCGACACGAGCACCAATGGCGTCGCGATTACTGTTTGTCCCTCGCAGCGTCAACGCAACAAAGTTATCAGGCGATTCAATGCGGTCATTCGCTTGGTTGCGCATGAAGCGGAGCCGAGGACCGGTGCGGTTGAGGAACCAAAGATCTAGATCACCATCGTGATCCCAATCGACACTCGCGATGGCTCGGCCGTCGTCTGGAAAATCGACGCCCATGTTCCACGAGGTTGTCGCGAATTGGCGATTGCCAAGGTTCAGAAACGCACAATTGCGTTCTCGACCGGAAAACGACTTGCCTTCGCGTAATAACTGCATTGTTGCATGCCAGCTGGCGATGTAATCGTTGATTTCGTTTTGCTGTTTGGCACGCGGAGCACGCGACACGACCTGTCGCCAAAAAAAACTTCACAAGTCAGCGTCGTCTTCGTTCGTTATGTAGCCGTTGGCGACCGCTAGATCGAGCCATCCATCGTTATTGAAGTCGACAAATCTTGAGCCCCAGGCCCATCGTCCTTGAGTCACACCTGCGAGCTCGCTGACATCTTCGAACGTTCCGTCGCCTCGATTACGAAACAGCGTATTGCCTCGAGCCATTCGTTGAACGCTGGCTAACGTATCACTGTCAACGCCATCGGCGAATTGACGCTGGTAAGTGACTCGATTTCCCGCGGCCGAAAACATGTTGCTGACGTAGATGTCCATGTGGCCGTCATGATCGTAGTCGCCCCAACTGACTGACATGCCTGATGCGTGATCTTCGACTCCGGCGGTGGCTGCTACGTTGCGAAAGTGGCCATTGTCGTTCCGATACAAACAGTTGCGGCCGAAATCGTTGGCAACGTAGAGGTCCTGATCGCCATCGTTATCAAAATCTTCCCACGCGGCGGCGAGGCTAAACCGTTGATTGTCGGTATCGAGTCCAACCTCTTCAGTCACGTCGACAAACTGAAAGTTCCCGTCGTTGCGGAGTAAGTAATTGCGGCCTCCGTTGTTTGCGTCGTGGTACGGCAGAGGGAACGGCAGGCCGCGGTTTACGGAGTCTTGGCGGCGTGCGTTGTATCCGCAAACGTAAACGTCGAGGTCACCATCCTGATCAAAATCAGCGGCGCATAACGAGTACGCATCAGTGTCAGCCATGAACGGACTTCGCAACTTGAAGTGACCCGAGCCATCGTTTTCCGCGAAGTGAATCTGAGGATCGCAAACGACGGCGAGATCCTGATCGCCATCGTTGTCGA
>JAGQPC010000584.1 GCA_020426925.1 Planctomycetales bacterium
TCGTTTGTCATCGACCAGTCGTTTGGATGATCATCAGCGACGCGATGATAAAATAAAACGCAAAGCGGCGATTGCCCGCGCGAGATCATCTGTTTCCGGTTCCACACTCGCCACGGAAGCGTGCTGTAGTAGTAGCTCTGTCGTGCGATCTCACTGATTCTTTCTTTTACGTTCACGATCCGTCTCCTGCAAAGTAGCGCGAGATCTGGGCCGCTCGATTTGACAAGGCATTTGCAACAGATTTTCCCGTCGCCCAGGCTCGAAACTGCAGCTGTGGAATTAGTCTCGCTGCGGACACATAGAACTCTTCCGTCGCTTGCAGCTCACCTCGCCATCGCATTTTGTACGATTCGTCGCCACGCATCATGTCGAAACATCGCAAGCCGCTATCGATCGAATCCTCGATGGTCCTCATCAACACGACTTGACCTGGCTTCCAATCCATCCAATCGATGTTTAAACCGGATTGATAGAAGTAGTGAGCACTATCATCGCGCAGTGCGTACTGGGCGGCGATTGGCGTCCCTTCGCAATACACCATGGTCAGTATCAGGTGACCGGATTCCAGCAGCTTGGTCGACGCTTCCCAAAGAAACTCGCCGAACGGATGGAACGCGAAGCATCCTTTTTCTCCGAGCGATTCAAGACGCCGCTGGTGCATATCAACAAAGTCGAACCAGCAATCAGTCAATTCTTCGATCGTTTTCGGCACAACAAATTCAAACTTCCCAGCGTCAATCCATGTGCGAATTTTGCGGCAATCGCGTTTGCCAGACTTCGAACGACGTGACTGATACTCGGACCAACTTTTTGGCAATGAGATCTGGTAACACGGAAGCCCTTCTTTGCGCACCGACAACAGTCCGTGGTCTGCAAGCGACTGGTGCAAACTACTGATGGCGGCATCATCTTTATCGACGCCGATTAGTTCAAAGTGGTCCCAGTCGCCGCGGCCGACTAGCCACTCTGCAATCCGATTGCCAAATTCGACCGCTCGAGACGGATCGCAGATCAGGCTTTGGTGGTCGGTGCAGACTTTGCCACTTCCGAGAAATTTAATGGTCCGACTGCCACACGTTCCCGTTTCCAAGTACCATGGCGCAAAGCAGACATACTTGTCGTTTTCGCGCATCGCCGCGACGTATAGCTGATTCCCGCCCTGGTAGAATTTCCACCAAGTTCCGAGCCATTCCCAGCGCTGGAACGGATGAGAAATCGCGAACCCATTCCAATCATCTTGCGGCACATCGTTCGCGTTGGCAATTAGTTCGACGTTCACTTCACATTCACCCGATCGTAAGAGTCGCCTGGTGTGCTCAAATTGGAGAGTCGAGAACGTCGCGAAGAACCAGGTCCGCAGCCTCAGCACGCTCTTCTTGTGTCGGTAACCAACACGATCTCCCCAACACTGCTCCGGTGCCCAACGTCGGTCCGGGAATTTCATCTCGCGACAAGACAAGATTCACGTCCCACATCAATTCCTCGCCAATGTAGTTTTTAACGATCGACAGCAGGCGCCCGAACCCAGCACCACTCGGCAGCAAACTTTGATAGTCATCCCAACTCATTGGCCCCATCGTGATTCGGAACTTCTGCTGACAGTCCCAAACATGAGATCCGATCGTGGCACAACGGCCCAGCGTCGCCGAAGTTTTCGAACGGCCAAGGTAGCACCGAAACTCTTCTGGAATTTTGGTCCACTTCCCAACGAACTCATCGATGTTCGCTGGAATCTGGAAGAAGTCTTCCAGCATTGAGCGAAGGCCTTCCGCGTTCTTCGATTGACACGCCAGGCGGCCAGCGTAGTACAGCTTGGCGAGGTCCGGCATTTCGTCTCGATTGCGAACCTCATCGCCGGCCAAACCGAAGGTCGATCCGACGTACACCGAATACCGATCGTCTTCCGGACGATCGTGTTGGGCTGCTGGCTGAGCAGATGACCACGCTCGATAAAACAACGACAGCATGCGGTGATGAAACACGTCCATGAACCGCCGAAACGTTACGTCTTTCGCGTGGATTTCTCGCTGAGTCGCGTATTCTGTCAAATGCAGCGGCAGCGGACCGTTCGGCCCAAACATCCCCATGAAGCGGACGAGCATTCTGGCCGGTCTGCCGTTCTTGCCTCGTTCAATTTTCGAAAGCGATGATGGCGAGAACCCAAGCGTTGGTTCTTGCCCGAGCCGAATTGGGTCGTCGGCCAATCGAACAGATGAACCAATGCGAGGGCGATCCGACGAGGCGCACTCCAGCCGTCGCAAAGCCTGAAAGAAGTCAAACTTTGGAGCGTGCGATTCCAGCTCGTCGATGAGAGCTACATGATCTGTCGACGTCCGATGCGTGCCGGCCATCGTATAATTTCCCCGCGGTCAACCGATTGAATGACGGTTTCTGTAAATGAATTGAGTGAAACATATTTGGCAAAGAACTCTTCTAGCACGGCGCCCAACAGGAACATGCCAGTTCCTTCGAAAGCGGACTCTTCCATG
>JAGQPC010000585.1 GCA_020426925.1 Planctomycetales bacterium
GTCTTTTCAGCCAGTCCGGCTGGTGGAGCGTAGTCGTAATTGCTCTCGGGCGAGTTGTCCCAGGAAAGTGGAGTCAGACAGCGCTCGACCTTTGCCAGGTCTTCTCGAAGCTGCGCATCTGTCTCCAACTTTCGTTTGATTTCGTCATGCTCGGATGCATCCAATGCACCCATCAAAAAGCCAACCAGATCGTCACGCATGTCTTAGTTTCTCTGAACTTGGTTGGTCTGCCACGCTTCGTTCAATTTAACCAAAGCCGCATGGAGTCGGCTTTTTACCGTCCCAACCGGGATCTCCAAAGCGTCGGCAGCTTCACGGTACTTCAATCCTTGGAAATACACCAAACCAACAACCGACCGCAAATGATCCGGCAGAGCTTCCATTTCGCCGCGAACCCAATCGCGAGCTTCTTGTGACTCCACTACATCCAGCGGCGTCGGATCGTCACTAACCAGCATGTCCATTAATGAACCAGCATCATCGTCGTGTCGACTGTTTATCTGGTCAAGACTTGCTGCTCGGTGACGCTTGTTACGACGCTGTGCGTCGATCGCCTGGTTTGTCGCAATCGCATAGAGCCAAGGTCGGAACCGACGTCCTTCCTCGAACTGACTGCACTTCAGGTGCACTTGAAGAAACGTCGTTTGGAACGCGTCCTCAGCCATCTCTGCGCTGTTCATGTATCGGCAAAGGTAGCTGTAGAGCTCGTGTTCATAACGCTTAACCAACTGAGCAAACAAGCCGCGATCACCCGAATCTCGATATTCGATCAGGAGTTGCTCGTCAGAAGGTTCGTTCACGTTTCTTCGTCGTCTCTGTTTGATTGCTGTGCTCATAGTCCTTACGAAGCCTCTTCCCAAGAGTTCGAGAAAAAATTGACCACAAGTGCATGCACAACCTTGTCCCCCCGCGCTGGCTCCGCGAAAATCGCTGTTTGTTAAGCCGGCTGAGTGTCGTTGGCTGTCCTGACTCGCAGATGCGGCAGAACCACACTCGGTGCCAAACAGTAAAGCGAAAACCGTGCCAAAGCGTGAATAAGTGAAAAGTGAACGCTATCAATGGGCGGGGCCAGGTGACGTTAACGCCTTTTTTGGCTTGATGTTAGATAACGTCGCCGGTCTTCTGCTAACGGTGAGTTTGCTAGCTACCGTGTTTGAATTTCCTACCGGCTTCGCCCTTCGTTACATGGTTCCCGGTACTGCTATTGGTGTCTTCGCTGGCGACCTCATTTTCTTTTTCACGGCGTTCTGGCTCGCCAGGAAAACCGGACGTAAAGACATAACTGCTATGCCTTTAGGGCTCGACACGCCCAGCACTTTCGGCATGGTTTTTTTCGTTTTGGGGCCATCGTTCAACCACGCGCGTACCAATTTGGGACTGGAAGGCGATGCAGCCGCGTCCTATACCTGGCAAATTGGCATCTGTTCGATCTTTATTAGCGGTGTGTTCAAACTCGCCTGTGCATCTGGGTCAAATTGGATAAGAAGAGTTATCCCCCGAGCTGGACTGCTTGGTTCGCTAGCAGCGATCGCTCTCGTTTTGATAAGTTTCTTGCCGCTGGTCGAGATCTTCCACGCCCCTGTGGTCGGCTTTGTGGCGCTTGCCATCATATTGACCACACTTGTGGGACGAGTTCCGTTGCCCGGAAGAATTCCTGGGGCACTTGGAGCACTGTTGGTTGCTGGCGGCTTGTACCACATCATGAACGCAGCTGGTTTCGTCCATGCAGTTGATTCTGGAATCAAACCAGCTGAAGCTCTGTTGCCGACCGAATGGCTGACCGTTTTCAGGTTTGAATGGACAGCGGTCCTCAGCGATTCAATCAGATATCTCCCGGTTGTCTTGCCCTTTGCACTGGCCACCGTCGTTGGCGGCATCGATTGCACGGAAAGCGCCGCTGCAGCCGGTGACGAATACGACACGGGATGGGTCGTTGGAACGGAAGCGATCGCAACATTGGTCGCGGCGATTTGCGGAGGAGTGATTCAAACCACGCCGTACATCGGCCACCCGGCGTACAAAGCGATGGGAGGCCGAGCTGCGTACACGCTAGCGACGGCATTATTCATTGGCTCTGCCGGAGTGCTTGGATACTTCGGCTACCTTTACGTGATCATTCCGAAACCGGTAGTTTTCCCGATTCTTGTTTTCATCGGACTAGAGATTACAGCTCAGAGTTTTCACGCGACACCAAAACGACATTATCCAGCGGTCGCCATTGCCTGTGTTCCAGCGCTAGCCTATCTAGCGTTTATCTCGATGGACAAAGTGCTTGGAACGGTCGCCGCAGGTGATGTTACAAAGCTTGGTCATCTACAAAACGAATTCATGATCATTCAAATGCTCTCCGCCGGATTCATCATGACCAGCGTCATATGGGCATCGTCGTTGGCGGCGATTGTCGACCGACGCCTGAATCGAGCCGCCATCTACTTTGCCATCGCCGCGCTGTTGACGATTTTCGGCGTGATTCATTCGCCGTTGCCGGGAGCCGCAGCGTTCTTCCCCTGGAACTTGCCAGCCGAATCGTTTGATAAAGTGGCGCGCTTTGCGGTCGGGTACTTGGCTTCAGCGGCCGTCTTTTACGCGTTGCATGTAACAGTCGGGACGCAGATGGACAGCATCGACGACGAAAGTCTCAAGGAGGCGTCACATGCTTGAGCGAACGCTTGAACCTGAAGTCATGGACTCGCCAGACGAAGCGACAACCTATGACGAGATGGATCATGCCGAGGTCAATCGGCTGTTCGTTCAAGACTTGCTTGCCGTTGGCGATTTGGGAACCGACATCCTCGATCTTGGCACAGGCACAGCTAGAATTCCGATCGAGTTGTGTCGACAAAACGACGATGTTCGCGTCCTAGCTGTCGACCTAGCCTATTCGATGCTGGATGTAGCCAAGCTCAACATTGAGATCGCCAACGTCGCGGACCGCGTAACGCTTGGACTCGTTGATGCAAAAGCTCTGGAATACGAAGACGGTGCCTTTTCAACGGTCATGTCGAACAGCATCGTACATCATGTTCCGGAGCCAGCAGTCGCTTTAACGCAGGCAGTCCGCGTGACAAAATCCGGGGGACTATTGTTTTTTCGAGACCTGATGCGTCCTGAAAGCAGCTCCGAAGTCGACCGTTTGGTTGCTGAATACGCCGGAGACGAGTCCGACCATGCGAGAGAAATGTTCTACAATTCATTGCACGCAGCGTTGAGTTTGGATGAAATCCGAGCCATGGTCGAGAAGCTCGGATTCGCGGGCGACACGGTCCAGCCCACGTCAGATCGACATTGGACTTGGGTTGGCCGCAAGAATTAGCGTTTCAGTACTCACCGCCATCGTGTCTGTTTAATTGGCGTTCACATTCGATACGGAATAAAAGGTTCGTTTAAGGATCATGGTTGAACACAACGGTTACTTCTACTTTGCGATTTCCGCCGTCGTGGGACTTTACTTGTTGGACCTGGTAGCGAACTGGTTGAACGTTTCCGCGCTGCAACCCGAACCACCGGGCGAATTCAAGGAAGTGTTCAGTGCGGACAAATATGCCGAATCTCAGCAGTACCTAAAGACGAACACTCGTTTCGACTACGTCAGCGATTTTGTGAGTCTTGCAATCTTCTTGGCATTTTGGCTGATGGGCGGATTCGGAATGTTGGACGAATTCATCCGCGGATTCGGCTACGGTGAAATCGTAAACGGTCTGCTGTTTATGTTCGTGCTGTTCGTCGCTCAACTTCTGATATCGATTCCCTTCGAGCTGTACCACACGTTCGTGATCGAAGAGAAGTTTGGATTCAACAAGACGACGATCGGAACATGGGCCAGCGACCAGGTCAAAGGCCTTGTGCTTGCCGTTGTCATTGGCGCACCAATTCTCGCTCTGATGCTGTGGCTGTTCGGCGAATTCGGTAAGCAAGCGTGGCTGTACGCTTGGATTTCGATGACAGCTGTGACGTTGTTGCTAACGTACTTGGGACCATCGCTGATCATGCCACTGTTCAACAAGTTCGAGCCGCTGGAAGAAGGCGAGCTAAAAACGGAAATCGATGGCCTTGCCGCAAAGTGTGATTTCCCACTCACCGAAGTGTCGGTCATGGACGGCTCGAAACGATCGGCGAAGACGAACGCATTCTTCACCGGGTTTGGCAAGAACAAAAAGATCGCTCTCTTCGATACGCTGATCGAAAAGCACTCCGTTCCGGAACTGGTTGCCGTTTTGGCTCACGAGATCGGCCACTATAAGAAGAAGCACATCATTCAAGGGATGGTTATCGGCATCCTCAAGCTTGGTGTAATTTCGTTCTTGATCTACTTGTTCATGAACAACCAAGGTCTGGTCGAGGCGTTTGGCGTCAAGCAAGCGTCTGTCTACTGCAGCTTCGTGTTCTTCTTTATCCTCTTCAAACCGATTTCGTTTGTTTTGAGTATCGGAATGAGCATGCTTAGCCGGAAGAACGAATTCGAAGCGGATGCTTACGCGGCAGAAGTAACCGGTGGATCCGAAGATATGATTTCGGCGCTGAAGCAACTTCCGAAAGACAACCTGTCGAACCTGACTCCGCACCCGTTCTACGCGTTTCTGTTTTACTCTCACCCGCCGATCATCGAACGGCTTGCGGCACTTCGGCGATTGGGTTCATGAGAAACTATTCGCCGCCGAGCGATTGCAGTCGCGCGTCAAACAGCGGCTTTTGTTCGTTTGCTGCACGTTCCCGCAAAGTTGTTAGCTGTTCAGCAGAATCGCACGTTCCCAATACATTCACAAGGTTGTCGTATTCGCCGGAAATGTCGTTGGCGAATTTGACGAGTCGCTCAATTCGTTCTTTGACTTCGAACGACACTTCTGTTTCTAGTTGTTTTTCCAGAGCCGGTCGATACAGCGATGCGTCGTTTGCTAGTTCAACAAACGCTGCATTTCGTTCTTCGAATTTGTTCGAGTCGAGCTGAGCTGTCAGCTTTGTGACGGTGTCGGTTACGTCGCCGGAGTCACCTCGCAGACGTCGAACGACCGATTCCATGAAGGCCTGATCCGTTCTCATGGCTGGACCAACGACACCGTGCGCGTTGAGAAAGCCGATCAACTCGTTATCCACTTCGTCCGGATATTGCTTGTACAGTTCGCCAAAACTATGCGCCGTGCGAGCAACCAGCGAGTCGCCATCATCTCGAATCCAGCGGACGGATCCGTTAGCGTTTTGCGAGAACATGAATAGTCGATTCTTCGATTCAATCGTGATCCGCAGTTGTGCATCACCAAGATCGCGGACGAAAAACGATCGGTGTGTATCGGTCAGTTCGCTAAAATCCAGTTCGACGGAATCTCCGTCCATTTCGAGGTGACTGGCGAAGATTCCCTTGAGGCGAAACCTGCGGCTAACGGATCGACTACTTCCGCCGCCGCCTGAGCTCATACCGGTAAAACCGTCAAACGACGCACTGGCTGACTGTTGAAATTCATTAAAGGCGGCGAGCGCACCCGTTGTGTCGCCGATCCCGCCGAGAAAATGCCAGATTCCAAATTTTCGCATGCGTTCGTCGAACAAAGCTTCTTCATCGATATCAGCCTCTTTGAGCAGTTCGTACGCCGTCGAATACATCTCCGATTCCGATGTTTTCGGCCGATCCGAATACCAATGGGCTTGATCCAGGTTTAGCATGCCGTTCTGGCCAAGCCGCAGTTTTACAAGTGTTCCGATTCGCTCGCGTAGCGTGACGATCGGTCCGTCTGGCACGTCGACGTTTGCTTCACGGGCCGCGACTTCTGGCTTCGCGAACAAGTCGTCCGGTACTTGGCCAATGCCGTCATCAAACAGAGTGATCCGTTCGCTTGACGATGAATATGAGAGTAAGCGAGGCATGCGGCCTTCCCGATCACGGTGCACAAAATTAAGCGGTTTCGGCAGCGAGTCTTGAAGTTGTTTGTTTTTCTGCTCAACCGCTTCACGGATCTCTTCGAATTCTCCAAATTTGTCTAGCAGTTGACTTGCGCTCGCTGCGACATGCTTATATTGATCGGGGGTCTTCGTTGTCTCTTTTTGATAGGGCCAACTGGCAACTGCGTTCCAGATTGCGGGCAGTTCGCGAAGCCGTAGTTCCAACTGCCGAGATCGTTCGTATCGCGTGATGGCGTCAATCTTGCTGGTCTCCTTGCGCAATTCGGCAAGCTCGGTTTTCGCTTCCTGAAATTCGGTTCGCAGTTTCTTGGCCAGCGAAGTCAATTTGGTGTGAGTAGTTTCGGCCTGAGCTTTCTTGTTAACTTCGATCTGGGCGTCGGCAAGCTTCATCCAGTCCGTCAGTTTTTTCCGCCCTGCATCAATGTGCGTGATTTGAGCAACCGACGCAGCTGGTTCTTCGGCGATTGCGAATCGATCGTCGACAACTACCGCCGAACTTCCGTCTTCGAAGAACAACGCATACGCGAGTTGCCCGCGACTGTTGAGACTGTTGTAGACGTTGTTTCCAATGCCTATTCCAGTGAGTTGAATGTTGACGATTTTCTTTCCGTTTAAGGGAAACACATCGCCATTGCGAACCACGGGAGTGACCGTTCGATTGGTGCAATCGGCCAGCCAAACACCAATGTCAATACTGGCATCAACGTTGCCTCGAACTAGCCCGCTGAACGCCGCTTGATTTCTGTTGTTAAACGAAACGTCCGTGAACGGAACGCTCGCATTGCCATAGGTGAAGCGTCGTCGGTCCCTTGATTCGCGAATCTCCGCGCGCTCCGCTTCGGACAGGGAATGGAAGACTGCATCGGTGCCAGGAGCTTTCTCGCCGTCCTTCACGATCGCAACGGGTTGCTTTCCTTTTTCGCAAAACACAATGCATGGAGAGGAGGTCTCGCTTTCAATGTGTCCGGAAGAGTAGAACAGAATATTGTCGTGGTCGTTGAGTATCACTCGAGCATTGATATCGAACGTTTCGCGAGCATAGCCTTCGACAGGCATACCTGGATAAAGCGTTGGTACGACAGACAGCGCGGATTTGTCAAACCAGCAGATGATAGGCCGCAAGTTCCGATTGCCTGCGACGAATGCCAGATTCTTTATCCGATTCAGCGATGCCGAAAACCGCGAGCGCACCTCAACGCCAGAACCATTAATCTGCAGTGGGTCGCCTTCTCCATGCACAGGAATCATGATTCCGTTAGAAACAATCCGCACGGGCGACCGATCCCTGCTGTCCACCAATGCTACGTCGCCCAACTTGTTTGCGTACGCTCTAGTATGCCCACCAAGTGGGCCGTCTCCGATCTGCGTAATGGACCCATCGGGCACTTGTTGCCAGAGCCAGAACGAATCATCACCTGGAACGTCAAAGAGGTCTCGGGGTTGTTGCTGTTGCTGCCGGTTGTCGCTCGGATCACTTTGAAACAACACTTTCGAATTCGCGCCGTCACTGAATCCTCGCAACCCTGGTCGGCCGAACGTCTTTCCTGGCATGTTCGGTATGTCCATGCCATCGACGCAAGCCAATGCTATTCCTCCATCTGGATCGTAGCGCCAAATTCCATGTCGTTCCCTGACACTGATACTTATCGCGAGCTGGCCTAAATCATTGATTGCGAATGAGTTAATTCTGTAGGAACTGGACTTGTCGATGCCTGGAACTTCGACGTCAGGGCCGACGACGTTTCTTGCCGTGCCGTTTGCGGGTACGAACCAAAGATCTTTGAAAGAATTCGTAAACGCCACATCGCCGTTGTCGTTGATTGCAACGTGACTAATCGCGTACCTGGAATCGTCAAACGATTTTATAATTCGAACACGCTCGTCAGCGTGGGCAACTGACAGAATGAGCAGCCCGAGGACAAGACCGACGCGAGACGTCAAATATGACATGCTAAGCCCCCTAGATGAATTGAATGTCTATCAACCAACAAGATTGTACCGCCAACGATCACTCCACCGCAAACAAGATTTGTCAACGGGATGTTGCGAACTGCGATGAACGGGGCGGTTTCAGGTGACCGAGCTATCAACACCATTCAGGCAACGCGACTCTCAGATAGTGTACAGGTCTCGAACGTCAAATCGACACACTGCTGACTCTGGATAACCCTTGCTCAACACTTGCTGTTGCAGAGGTGTCTTGCCGACTGCCGCGTCACCAGCGATAAACGTGAAGAGTCCAACAAATGCACGATGGAGACCCGATAATGATGTTTTCTCGATACTTGGTTTCGATCTTTTTTAATGTGCTTCTTGCTAGTTCGTTGCTCTCAGGTGAGGCCGAGCTAGACAAGTCGTTGCTCAACAACGACCGTGAATTCGATCGGGCAGTTGGATTCGGTCCAGGTGCTGCGGTTCACTCTGGCCAACCGCCCAAGACCGCCCAGCTCGTCAGCCAGAAAAAGGAGTTCCCCAAACACTGGGGCGATCCACCAAAACTTCAAACGCGGGATCTGCGAGAACTACCTGGTGGTTACGGCAGAGGAAGTTCAACGCTCGCGCGGTGGATTCAAGAGAACCTGGACAAGGACGCCGCGAATCAGGCTCAAGTGGCTTCGACCGATTCTAGCCCGACGAAAGACTCAAGCGACGAGCCGTTGATCGAGCCTCGTCAGCCAAGCGGAAACGGTGACGTTTCAGTCAGCGGCGAACTAAAGCAGTGGCATAACGTCACCATTTCGCTCGCCGGCCCTTACGCTCACGAAAAAGACAACCGGCCGAATCCGTTTGCCGATTATCGGATGGAAGTGTCGTTCAAGCACGCCGACGGCACGACATATTTGATACCCGGTTACTTTGCCGCCGACGGCGATGCGAAAAACACGTCCGCCGAATCAGGCACAATTTGGCGAGCACATTTCGCTCCCGACCGAACAGGAAGATGGAATTATTCAATTTCATTTCACGCGGGCGAACGTTCAGCATTCGACAAAAAGCTCGGTGAACCGCTCCCTCCGTTCCATGGACAAAAGGGGACATTCTACATTTCTGCGAGCGATAAGTCGGCACCGGATTTAAGAGCACGAGGTCGACTGCAATATGTCGGTAAGCGATACCTTCAATTCGTTGGTTCTGGTCAGTACTTTCTAAAGGTTGGTGCCGATGCGCCCGAAACGCTGCTCGCGTACGCCGATTTTGACAACACGATTGCCGGAAATCCGAAAAAGGCGCCCATCAAAACGTGGTCCCCTCACATCGACGATTGGCACAGCGGCGATCCGACATGGAAAGACGGCAAAGGAAAAGGCCTCATCGGCGCGATCAATTATTTGTCGGGGAAAGGATGCAATGCGTTTTCGTTTTTGACCTATAACGCAGGTGGCGATGGTGACAATGTGTGGCCCTTCGTTCATCGGGATGACAAGCTCCATTACGATTGCAGCAAGCTCGATCAATGGGAGACCGTGTTCGAACACGGTACAGCCAAGGGAATGTATCTGCACTTCAAGTTGCAGGAAACCGAAAACGATGACCACACTAAGCAGGGCACAAAGTATGTTCCGGAGTGTCTAGATGGTGGCAATCTTGGGCTGCAACGAAAAATGTATT
>JAGQPC010000586.1 GCA_020426925.1 Planctomycetales bacterium
CATGCGTGACGTGCAGCCGAGCATTCTGCTAACGCATTCTCCGCAGGACTACATGGAAGATCACATGAACGCTGCTCGGCTGGCTATCACCTCTGCGTTTAGCCGCTGCATGCCGAATTTTCCCGTCACGCCAATTCGCGTCACGACCGAACAGCCTGTCGCGATCTACCACGCGCAACCTCATGGAAATGTTGATGGCCTCCGCAGGCCAGTTCGTCCCGATCTGGTCGTCGACATTTCGTCAACGATCGATCGCAAGGTTACGATGCTGGCGATGCACAAGAGCCAGAAAGAATGGCTAGACCAAAGCCAAGGCATGGACTCGTATACTGACTCAATGAAAGCATTATGCCAACAGATTGGTGAGTTTGCGAATCGACCATTTGGCGAGGGTTGGCGACGCCATTCTCATCTGGGATTTGCAGATGAGGATTTTGATCCGCTTGGTGAAGCTCTGGGGGAACTCGTCGTTCCCGTGCAAACATCGTGAGGAATGTCTGCAGAAAGGGCCGATTGCTGCGAGCGCTCACGTGAAAAAAGCCATGGCATCCTGAATGCTAGCAGCTGCATTGCGTCGATGCTGGTCTGAATCGTCCATATCGTGTAGGCTGTTCGCGGCGAGATTCGACCGCGAGCACCATGTTACTGGCGCTGAACGCTCGCGCTTCTGGTTTCGGTTTGTCCGTCATGAACCAGATGCCGCGACTACAAAGAGAGACAACGTTTTAAGGAACTTCATGGATACTACAGAACTTACCGACGTGGAAATAAAGATCAGCGCTGACGATACAGACAAAGATGGCTTTGTTAGTATTTGGAACGTAGCATCGGCGTCAATGGATGGCGACACAACGATGGCTCGAGTGCTTGCCAGCAAGATCATTGGCTTTTTGTGCAAACATCGCTGCAATTTTGTTTTGGTCAGCCAAAATGACGCGACCTATTTGGACGACTGGTTCGAGCGAGACAAGTCAATTTTGTACGACTGGAATCCAGACAGCGAAAAAGTCGACGTGATCACTCAACACGCACACGTCCCAGCGGAAGCCATCGTCGATTTTTTGGAAACCAAAAAATTCAAACCTGGAGTCAAATACGCACCGAAGAGATCGATTCGAGTCGAGTGGTTTCAAGAAGACTGGAACGTGGGCTAACTTGCGGCGACCGGCGTAAAAAAACGACCGCGAAACTGGAGCACGTCTGGCCGCTGAGACTTCAAGATCTCTGCGGCTTCGTCGTGCGATAGTCCCTTGAACTCGGTCGCCACAAATTCACTTAGCCCTTCTTCAAATTGCGAACTCAAACGCCAACGGCCATCGTCTTCGACGCACTCGATATAACCGAGTCGCTGAAGCTCTTGCAGCCAGTTTATAGGCAAATAGTCCGACGGCGTGTCGCTTGTCCGCTGGCCATCGACGTCTAATAGTCGCAATAGGTGCCAAACGGTGAACTCGATTCCATCGCCCAGCGTTTCGCGCAATGCGGCACTGATTCGTGCGGCCACGGAACACAAGTTCTGCTCAACGTCGCGCGAGGGCTGCATGTTCAGGTCTGTTAGAAAACGGACGTACATAGCGACGGGGCGCGCCGACTCAACTAATCGCATCGCGAGCTTCTGCGGCACGACGAATGAGTCCGGGTGTTCGGCGTAATGTTGCGCGAGGCATTGCTCGATGAATTCTAGCCGCAGCTGCTTGATGATTTGGTACGCTGCGAGCGGCCCAATGCGAAACAAGTTCGTTTCCGGAACGCCGATTCCGTCCAGCACGTCGATCTTGTAGTGCTGCAGCTCGAAGACCATCGATCGCATGCGAGCCCACTGATAATGCCATGGATCATTGCGATACCTGGCGAACGCCAAATCGGCGTAGAAAATGTCATTCGACTTCTCGGGACAAATCACATTGTGGTAGCGAGCCAACGAAAAGAACTCGTGCCACTTCCAGCGAACGAGCCGCAGTCCTCGGCGCAGCAAGATCACGTCCCATAAGGATTCTGCGGCCATCAACAGAGCTCCGGCTGGCGTCAGCAGAAATTTTGCAGCAGCCAGAATCCAAAACAGCGTCGGATTCTTTTCTCGCGTGGCACGGTCTTCTTGCCAGTCAAAAATCGAGTCGACCGCTCCGAGCAGCAAACTGCTCCCACCAGCCATCCCGATCGGGTTGCTGCCAGCCAGCAAAAACCGAATGTGGTGAGCTGTGTCAGTGCGCGAACTGGCAAAAAATGTAAACAGCACCTTCATCGTTGCGACAAACGGAATTAACGACAGGCCGACCGGCGGGTTGTAGGCGATCAAAACGCCGTATGGAACGCATGACGCAACGAACGTCGCAACGAGTAAGCTGAATTCTGCGGAGGTGGATTCAGTCTGATTCGAATGCGGCTTGCCAGTCTGAAAATCAAGATCCATCAATCGACCAAATACTCAGGTCACGGAACCATCCATGTTCACATTGCGAAGCAAGACTTGCTATTCGAGTTCGCGAAATGTCGTAAAGCTAAGAAATCCTAAACCAAGCGCAGAAATGAGGAAAAGAATGTCCCACAACATGCCTCCTGCACGGCCAAACGGAATTTTGACGGCAATATCCGCCAAAAATAGGATGAAAATCAGCAGGGCAACCACCATGCCCATGATCGTCATCCCTTTGTTCATTCTGGCTATCCTCAAGGCTCTATTCCAAAAAATGGGCAATTTGCCCAGCTACGCCCCCAGTATAGTTTCGCGAACCGGTAAAGTCACCAACGTGTCCGCGAATACGAAGCTCAGCAGAATAGCATATTGCGATTCAAACTATCTAGGCGTCATATTCGCTACGACCGTATGCAGACGATTGCGGAATGATTCTGTTTCCTTATGATGCGAAGTCGTCAACCGAACTGAACGCTGCCTGTTAACTGTCGCGCGTGAGACCACGGAAAGGAACGCAAGTTGAGCGAATCGGAACCCTGGGCGCGTTTTCGTGATCAAATGCCAGTGACCAACCACTGGTCGTATCTGGACCATGCGGCGGTCGCTCCTCTGCCGAAGCCATCGCGTGATCAGCTGCGGGATTGGTGCGACGACTTTGCGGAAAACGGCGACGCAAATTGGCTTGATTGGTTCCGACAACTGCAAAGTGTTCGAGCGAACATTGCTCGAATGATATCGGCATCAGAATCCGAAATCGCGTTCATTCCGAACACGACCGCCGGAATCAACATTGTTGCTGATGGGTATCCCTGGAAATCGGGAGACAACGTCGTAACGTTCGCTGGCGAGTTTCCATCGAATTCGTTGCCATGGCTACAGCAGCAGGACCGCGGAGTCGAAGTTCGCCGAGTGGAATCGCCTGACGGGCGAGTCGATTTGAATCGAATCTCAGATGCATGCGACGACCGAACTCGGCTCGTTGCCATCAGTTGGGTGGGCTACGCGTCCGGATGGAGGATCGACGTCGATGCGGTTTGCGACCTGGCACATCGTCGCGGTGCCCTGGTTATGCTCGACGCAATTCAAGGACTTGGGGTCTTTCCTCTGAACGTGCGGAATACTCCGGTCGATTTCCTTGCGGCGGACGGTCACAAGTGGATGTTGGGACCGGAAGGAGCTGGAGTTTTTTACGCTCGTGCCGAGCACTTAAATCTCTTGCGACCAATTGGAGTCGGTTGGAACAGTGCGAAATCGCCATTCGATTTTGGGAAAGAGACGTTTGAGCTGAAGGAAACTGCGGACCGATATGAAGGTGGAACGCTGAACTCGGGCGGGTTCCTAGCACTTGGAAGAAGTATTGACTTGCTCCAACAATTCGGTGCCGGGTCGGACGTGTCCGCTGTCGGCGAACGAGTTATCGCGATTGCGGACTATGCGGTAGAAAAATTGCTCGCCGCCGATTGTCACATCCTCAGCCCTCGCGATGCGAAACACAAATCGGGCATCGTGACGTTTGCAGTTGTGGATGAAAATCCGGAAACGATTCGCTCCCAATGCCGAGCGGCAGGCGTGATTGTTAGCAGTCGAGGTGGCGGCGTCAGGATCAGCCCTCATGCTTACAATAACGAAGCAGACATCGACCGATTAGTTGATGTGATTTGCACATAATGACATTTGTTTGAATTGCGGGTGTAACATGCCAAACCGGAAAGCGGTCTACACTGGATCTTTTGACCCGATCACGCTTGGGCATCTGAATGTGATCGAGCGAGCTGCGTTGTTAACCGACCAGCTCATTGTTGGCATCGGACACAACGTGGAAAAGCAATCCATGTTCACTCCCCAGGAACGCGTCGACCTTGTTGTCGAATCGACGAAGCACATCGAAAACGTCAAAGTCATGGTGTTCTCAGGGTTAGCGGTTAAATTCGTCCGCGACTGTGACGCACGAGTGATGGTGCGAGGCGTCCGGCCGCTAACCGACATCGCTGGTGAATTCACAATGATGCTGGCAAACCGAGAACTCGATCCCGACATCGAAACGGTATTCCTTATGGCCGACCATCGGTTGGCTCACGTTTCCAGTTCGCTGATCAAGCAGATTGCACCGCTCGCCGACGACGAAATGCTGGGGCGTTTTGTGCCGACTGCGATTATCCCGAAACTCCGCGAGAAGCTCGCCGCGTAACACTTTCGCATAGGGTAGTTCTGAAAGATGTCGATTGACGTAGTCGATCTCGATTTCCAAAATTCAAACCAAGTCGACCAGTTTTTGGCGATTTTGCAATCGTATGCGCTAGAAGATGGCGCTGGCGCGGTTGGGATTCCGCAAGACGTCCAAGATCGACTTCCCGCACTGCTGGACGCGTTTCCGACACGACATGTTTTGCTCGCCGTTGAAAATGGCGTGGCGATCGGTGTAGCCGTCTGCTTTTGCGGGTTTTCTACATTTAAAGCCCGGCCCGTGCTGAACATTCACGACCTAGCCGTGCTGCCTGCGCATCGAGGCAAAAAAGTTGGCACAACGCTGCTCAACGCAGCGAAACAACGAGCCACCGAACTAGGATGCTCCAAGGTTACGCTAGAAGTGATCGAGACGAACGAAGCGGCTCGCCGTCTTTACGAGCGAGAAGGTTTTCGCAACCCCACGGACTCGTCGCCCTCGTTGTTCTTGGAACATCACTTGCCATAGACGCCAGACACTGCATTGTGACCGGCACATTGGCGGTTACTTAGGACGAACCCAGGTCTCGCCGCGTTTGTAGCGGTTGGCTCGGTCGACGACGACTTTGTCCTTCGACAATTCGATGACTCGATCCAACGCCGCGTGGAATTCCGGCTTATTGTCGTCGCGGAGTTGGCGATGATGAGCAAGTTCGACAATCGTCGCACAGGCTTGTTGAGAATAGTGTTCGTCATCTAAGTACGGCTCAACCCAACGCAACGTTTCGATTAGCCGAATTGCCGCCGCTCGTTTGAGAGCGTACGTCTTTTCGGACGTGCTTGCTGCCAGCTCCATTCCTTTCTGGAGCAGCTCTAGTTTTTCTTGATCAGTTCTCCCGTCGGGAAGCGGAGCGATCCGGAGCAACGCCATCCGAGCGATCCGCTGATGATCTTTGTGTTTGTCTTGCTTGGCGATTTCAATCAACCGATCTGCGATAGACGCATCGGGCCAATTGGCGATGGCTCGCAATCCAGCAGTATGAACCGAGCTGCTCGAACTGCCGTAAGCTTTTTCTAGTTCCGCGAGCGCTAGTGGGCCTCCGACTCGCCCCAAAGTCGAAAGCAGAATCGTTTGCTGCGCGGATGACAGACGTTTCATCGCATTGATAATTGGTTCTGCTCGGCGATCCTTGTCTTCGATCCTGTTGCAGACAAACATCACTTGTTTTTCTGCTTCGGCTCGTTCCTTGCCTGACGCTGCTTTTAGCACGCCTCGAACCATTCCGCTCACGTGCGACGCGTCCCCTAATTCACCTAACGCGGCCATCGCAGCCGTACGGACTTGAGCATCATTCCGAACGGCATAGATCATAATCGTTGGAAGTTTTTCCAATGCGCGTCGATCGGTCAGTACCTCAATTAGGGCTACCTTCAACTGAGAGGAACCTGTCTGGTTCAACTCCTCGACGATGGCATGGTTGGCGTTACTGTCTTGCAGCACCGTAAGACTGCGGCGAGCCGCTGCAACTGCGTCTGCGTCTTCCTCCAGCAAGATACTCGCTAGTGTTTTGCAGTCATCGGCGTTACCAAGCTTGCCAATCGCTGCGATCGCAGCCAGGCGAGTCTCAGCGTCTTTCGATTCATGCACTAAGGCTCTTACCGCAGGTGCCGCAGAAGCATCACCTCGGTCGGCAAGCGCGCTGAGCAATCCAGCTCTGGCGGCAGCGGGCACGGACTCGAGTTGCTCTGCAAACTTCTGTGTCGCTGGTTCGCCTGGAGCGCCGGACCGGATCTGCTCGTACGCCAGCGGTCGAAGCGAATCGTCGTCCCCGTTGAGCAAGTCAACAACCATTTTCACGAGTCGATTTTCTTCGTCTTGTGCTCGCGCGAAAGAGGTTATCGACGAAATTAAGACCAGAGCAAAAACAGCGATGCTTCGATGCACGGCTCTTCCTTTTCTTATGGTGCGTTCGTGAGTTGCGGCCTAACCAGAATGCAAATCGGGGCGATCGGCGATAGCCAATGCGCCCCGATGAGCCAATTTAGACTTGCAAGCCTTTCCTATTTAACAGCTCCGGCACATGCCAACATGCCGTTCGTTGCGGCGAGCTTAACATGGTTCAGCGGGCTCTTTGTCAACTTCGTGTAGATCACAAGAGCGCCATTTTTGTCTCCACCAGCAAGCAACTGCTCCGCCGTCGCCAGCATTGCGTCCGTCGTTGCGGCAGCGGCGGCTTCATTGGGAGCTGCAGCCATCAGTGCTTTTGCGGCGGCTGGAGTGCGAATGGCGGCGAGTGCTCGAGCAGCTGACGTTGCGATCGCGGCGTCGGAGTCGCCGACCAACTTTTGAAGTTCAGGCACGCACGCGTCGTCGCGGCGAACACCCAACGAACCGATAACGCCGATCTTCAAATCACCCGATAGCTTTCCCAAAGCCGCGCGAAGTGCAGCACCAGCCGCGTCGTTTGGCATGCTTTCTAGTGCGTAACGAGCCATGTGCGAATGGTTTTCGTCGCTGAGCATTTCGGCCAGGACCGGAACCGACGCTTCCGTACCAATCACTTTCAGTTGTCGGCAGACGTAGTCTTTGCCATTGCGAGTCGCATCACTTTTGACAACCGCGATCATGCGGTCTTCTAGTTCCTTGCGACCAGCTGCGTCGCCGTGCGTTTTGATGATCGCTTCGTCGATCGGATTGAGCGCCTTGCGATCATCGCCAAATTCGTAGGTTTGCAGTAGTTCAAATGCTTTGTCTAACATGTGTGTTCCCTTTTCGGGGTTGTATCTTGAGTTTGAGTTGTTGTGCCAAGTTTACAGTTGCCAAGGTTCGCGACGAGCTCGGTCGAGCATGCGGTTGGCTTCATCGTCGCCAGGGAACGTTTGCGATTCCACGTCCCACTTCAGCGAACGCTGCAATCCGTAGGCGATAATGCCAAGGTGGCTTACCATGACCGAGTTGACAGCAAGCTCAATATCACGGAACGGTTTTTCGCGAGTCTTCACGCATTCGATGAAGTCGCCGTAAATATCGCCATTGCCTTTGTATAGTGGAATCGGTTTTGGCTCACGCTTTTCGCCAGGCGTGCCAACAACTTCTAAGTTGCCACAGCCAGGCTTGTTGTGAGTGAGCTGCCTTCCGTTTGGATAGGTGTAAGTCAACCACTGCTTTCCGTCTTCGTTGTGGAGTTCCACCGATTCCGGCTGCAACTCGCGAACATCGATCGCAAACGTCGCACCGCCGAAGTGGTGAGCCCCCCAGTCGGTCAT
>JAGQPC010000587.1 GCA_020426925.1 Planctomycetales bacterium
TACTACCACCAATAATTGACCACTACGAGATTTTGACAACAGATGCAATGCAAGCTGCATGCACTGCGAGCCGCCAGCAGTGAAAGCTGCAAGATTCCTCGGCTCTCAGGCAAATTCCAAATTCATCGGGAACTGCTGACGCACTTGCAGGTTAACCTTGGGGCACCCCAGAGCCAACTCTGCCTTGCCAATCAGTTTGCGGCCGATACCGAGTGTGCGATGCCCAGGTTGCACGGCAAGGCTATAAATCCAGCCTCGCACTCCGTCGTAGCCAGATCACACCGCCAACGATTGCGCCATCGTGTTCGACAACCCAAATCAGGTTGTCGCTTTGCTGAAGACACCAGACTCAGCGTGACCGTCGGCGGCGACCAATTAGCAGAAGTCCGGCGAAGACTGCCATGCCGAATGAACTTGGCTCTGGAACCAGAATCCTTCCCGCGCCGCCCAGCGCAGCAACTTCGTCAGCCCCGAGAGCACTACTGAACAACGCGAGGTTGGAAACCGATAACGTTTCTTCTTCCCCGCCACCGTTGTCACTGAACGCATTGAATGTGCTGAGCAGACTCCAGCGTCCATCGATATCCGCGTTAGGTGATCCGCCCAACTCGGCATCGGTATGAGCGTGATTGAGTGCACCGTCGATGTACGTGGTCATTGATGATCCGGAAGCCATGTCGAAGACCAATGCGATTCGATGAAACGACCCGTCAGCGCCGGTGCCAAAGTAGTCTCCGTCAATGCCGAGTCCGCCGCTTGGATTCGTGAATACTTCACCATCGGAAGAAAACGCGTCCCCATCAATATCAACCAAGGCATTCCATGCAGTTCCGGGCGATTGTACATCCATCACAAGAGTATAGGCGTTGGTGTTTGCGCCGCCGCCATTAGCGCCAATCGAATTGGTTACAGTAAAAAAATCACCATTGCCAAGTTGGGCTGCTCCCGTATCCGGTCCGCCACTACCAGCGACGGCAACGGCAGTTCCTGTCACGACAAGATTGCTGCCAACCGTTGCTTGGGCCAGATCGCCAGCGTTTTCAAATTCCCAAAGGCCAACCAGTTGCCCGTTCGCAGCTGACTGCATGAAACATAATGTCGAAAGGATGCCAATAGTTAATACGTTTCTCATTAGTATCTATCTCCGCGGTCGTATGCGGTCGTATCAAACGGTCCGTGCATTGAAGACACAGGGGACGAAACAGGTTTCGCGACCCGTGCTCCCAGATCTTCTGCTTTTTGCTCAACGTATGGCAGAATAGCCAGTGCGATGCACAGATTCAATCGGCGATTCATGATGCCAGGACAAATAGAGGAAAAACGTCGGTCACGGGATGACCAAACGTTCAAGGATTGAGATATTTTCTTAACATCTCAGCCTCCCGTATCCGGAGTGCACGTGCAGGTTTGAGCCTTGGTTGCGGCTCGAATAGCTCGGCCGAGTCTGCAGCGGATCACAGTGGCTCGTCGGATTGTGCTTGAGCTGGACTCTCGGCGTCATGTCAGAAGCGTCACGTGCGGAACAGCACGTGTGGCACAACTTCCGCACAAGTTCATGACATAGCATGCGCTGTACTTAGCGAATCCGAGAACGAAAACTTCGCAATTTCGTTAGGCGCAATATCTGCGTGGTGTTGGTCGCCGGAGGATTCACACCAAGCAATAAATACCATGCAGGCCAAAGTCATGTCGCGACCACGGATCCATATATACTGCGGAGGATGCAAAGACCGCCGCGCTCACGCGATCGAGCAGACGCCGACAATGCTCGTTGTTCGATGCACTGAATGTGGACGCATCGCACACGCTCAAGCACAGCAGGGAAACCCGGAACATCAGCACAACGAATCTGCTTGGCCAGGTTCTTAGACGAGCGAAGTCCCAGTTGAGCCAAAGTGCGTGATCGAGGATGCACGCGATTGGCGAAAGGTATGACGGCCCCCCACTTAACCCGGCTCGGAGATCTCTACAACTAGACACGTTTTGTCGGTGCTAGAATCGGAGCATTGCGATGCAGTCGTGACCCAGTCACACGCCTCAGCGGGATCTTTAGCGATTCTTAGAGCGTTTTCCAACGACTGCTCGGACAAGCCATTCAAAACGGTATCGGTCAGCAGAACAAAACGATCCCCAACTTCCAGCTCAACAGTTGTCACAGTCAGCCGCGAATCTGGGCTGGTCGGACCAAGATACCTGGCCGGATAGACAATTTCGCGATCCAGGCAAGTTGTGTCGCGACTCATCATCCTCGTCATTGTTTGCTGTCGCAGTTGAAAGATTGAGCACGCTCCAATGTGAGCGAAATGCATTTGCCCATGTACGATCCAACCAAGAGCAAGCGAAGTTCCCATCGATGCGACTTCAGGACACGCTCGCGCGAACTCGCACAATCCATCCATCGCGATTCCTTTCGCGCGACGCAGAATGCTTGCTGCTTGAAATTGATCGAAACTACAGTCGATCTGTGCTTCCATCAGCTCACCCGCAACTACAGACGTTGCGAATTCAGCTGCTTCACTGCCACCCAATCCGCGGCCGATTCCGGCAGCAACCGAGAATATCGCTGCCGCCGGTTCGCAAAAGACAAAGTTCTCGTTGACGGCTCCGTTAGGACTCAACACAGAACGAGCATCGGCACGTACGCTCGGGCGGCTGACTAAACCTCGAACGAACGTTTTCGCGCGTTGATGTCGGCGGATCAACATGTCTCACCTCAAAATGGCTAAATGCGATCAGTACACAATCTTGCTACGCAAATCGCAGACCCTTTGATCACGCTCGTGGTTTTAGGTAGGCGCTTGCAGTGACAACGCAGCCAACGCAATTCCAAGCCCTAGAATATTCAGCACCACGATCATAACGGCTACGCCCAGGATCGTACGCTGCCCATCGTCAAGTGTGCGTTTGCGACCATCGGACTTCCGAGTAAAACGGCTGCCAATGATCCCGCAAACCCAGCTCCAGTGAAACATCAGATGTAGCAGAATACCAAAGGAAAATACGGCAAACACTCCAAACTGAATTTGGATCCATTGGCTGATCGACCGGCCAAGCACTAAATATCCGGTCGCCGCGTCTGCTGCGGGAAATACGAATCGGACAATCACCGTTACCCAGATCATTGCCAAGAAACAGATCAATAGTGACACATCAAGCCAAAAATTGATCATCACCTGATGGCGAGAAAAGAAGCTGGCTTTTTTAACCTTTTGCTTTTTTTTTGTCGGTTTCCTGGCTGCCTGTACTTTGAGCATGAATATTCAATCTAACGAACTGGTTCACTTGAAGGTGCAATAAATTATTGAGCCAAATATAGTGGTGTGTTGGCTTCACGAATGGTTTTTAGTGCGGTTTCTCCGAAGATTCTTCGTCTTATCAGATTCTTCGCGCTGTTTCCCAACACGATCATGTCGGCTTTCCACTCTTTGGCATATTCGTGAAGCAGGCGAGGATCTCCTTTAACGAATTCGATCTCGCAGTCCAGCTGGTGGTCTTTCAAATAATGCAATACGTCGATCAAGCGACCTGGAGCCTCCGACGACGACGAGGACCCAAAGGATACTACCTGAATCTCGCTAATCGGCCAAACGTGGTGGTGGTGCAAGAATGACCTGACGGTCCTCGCCGATTCCACCGAACCGCTATAGGCGATCAGCACTCGTTCGACCGGTCGATATGTGTCCGTTACCGCCAGCATCGGGTAGACGCCGGACGAAATGAGCTTGACCAAATTGTCCGGTGCTTCGTCCAGCAGACCGTGCTCGAACAGCCGGTGAAGGCCGACCACGAAAAAATCTTGATACCGCGCTGCGTCAATGAACTCTTTTAGAGGATCGCCACTCCGACTGATCAATTCGAACTTCATTGTGGCTTCCTTGCACAGTCGCTCGAACGCCTCGTTTGATTCATGAATTACTTGTTCTGATTCTTGTAACAGCTGGTCACGCCACTCTTTGACAACTGCGCCAGCGCCGATTGGAGTCGGACCTTGATGCCGAATTGTGTCCGAGTCAAGTACCGACATTGCCGTCAGCTTTGCATCAGACGGCCGTGCGACGTCGATCGCATGCCGCGTCGCGGAAACGGTATAAGTTTGATCTGCGATTCCCACTAAGACTCGTTTGATCATCGCTTTCACTCCGTTCGTGGTGAGCACCCTAGATTTGGCGGATCAACGAATGAGATCAGTCCACAATCGCCCCCGGTCTCGGCATTCGCGAAGAAACACCAGAGACTCCCGCTGCGCAACTTCAGGCAACGCCGAAAGAAGGTTCACTAAGGAGCCACACTGCTCCGCATGTTTCAACCCGTTCCGCAGACCTCGCAAAACCGCAACGACTTCTTCCTCTGATAGCTCATCTTTGCAGAGCAACAGCTTCAAACTGGTTACTGCTTCCAGATGTTCATGATATAGCGAGCGCGTGTACTCCGATTCAATCGCACGACCACTCACTCGAGGATATAGATCGCCCTCTTCATACTGAATATGCGGACCCGCGACGCGATCAAGTTCCTGAGCAACCGACCGTGCCGCAGCCACATCCTTCGCCTTCAGGTGCGTTATGACCTCCATCAGCAACTGCGACATTTCTTTGTGATCGCGAACGAACTCTTCAACCAATTCGGATCGCTTCGTCGCTTCAGTTTCTGGAATATTCATCGTCATCTCTCCGGATGTACGTTCCGCAATTTCAAAACGCAACAAGTGTGCCACGATTTTTCCAACCATCCCGCAAGAGCTCGTATTCCGGACGCTCACGACACGTCCGAAACAAAACTGCGGAGACACGCATTGAAATAGTGAAGGTTCACGGTGCAAACACGGTCAATCGGCGCGACCTTGCGGCAGAACGAGCGTGCTGGCGCGCCGTCGCAAAAGCCAGCCGTGCTATATCGCACGATACGATGGCGGTAAGTGTGCCCATTCTACTCGCGATCTTATCAGACAAAACAGATATAGACATCCGCCAGACGCCTCACGACAGATGGCTTAGCACGAGTTGCGTTCGCCCGGTCGCATGATTGCCGACAGTTTTCTCCAGCCGAGCAACGCAGCTCCAGCGACAGAAAAGAAATAGAACGCCGAAGGCTCGGGAACAGCAGTGATCCCCATCTGCTGAGCGAACATGGTGCCGAGCAGTTGTTGTCCTTCGTTGTTCAGGTGAACTTGATCGGAAATCAAATGCGAATCAACGTCAAACGCGCTCGCAAAGTCGACAACGGTCACGTTGCTGCGAGTTGCCGCGATATCGTTGATTACCTGGTTCATTAACGGAAACCGAACTTCGTTTCGCTCGGCGACCCAATCTTCAGTCCAATAGATCTTTGACGGCCGAGGATATCCAAAGCCGGGTAACGTCGCGACGTAAGTCGGCACGTTCCCAATCGCGTCAAAGAGTGTCGTGTACCGAGCATGAAATTCGTCATAGTCCGGATCGTGCCAATGGTTATTCGTCCCGGCCATCAGCAAAACGACATCCGGCAAAAACGAAGCAACATCGATCGTCGCGATTTGCTCGATCGTCCAGCCCGCTCGCCCTTCATGCTGCGGATCCAACATTGCCGGAGCACCTCGGCTTTGAGATCCAAGGAAATCGTAATCGATCCCTTGATTTAATAGATGTTGTTCGACGACATAGCGATAGCCGCTCGTCGGGCCATCATGAAAACCACCGGTCAATGAGTCACCAAGTGGCAGAATGCGAAGGTCTGCATACACAGTTGCAGCGAGACTTGCCACAACCATCACAGCCAGAATCCGATTCATGAGCGTCTCCCCTGAATATCCAATGCCCCGAACAGCTGCAATCAGCAGCTCCTATACCTTTGCGCAATTCGCCGAATTTGGAAAGACTATTTCTGCAATCGCCGGCTGAATTTCGCTGGCGGATGATCGTAGAAAGATTGCGCAGAATCACACGACGGTGCAAAAACGCGTCACGTGGAGAGGCTGAGTGGCTCAGCGGGATTCACCCACGGACACGGAACGGTCACTCGGGCAATATCTGCACTGAGTGTTTGGAGTTTGACAGCACAGCGAGTGCATCATCGTCAATATGACAATCCACGAAACGCAATGTTTTGATCGCAGGCAGTGAGTCGATCGACATCGCAAGTTCTTTACTGATGTGCGAACTCGTGATTGTCAGATTGAAAACTCGCCACAATGGCGACAAGTCCAGTTCAACGTCATCTTCAATTTGAATTGATACGTTGTATATCTGAAAAGGAACTGACTCCAAGAGTGAAACATTTTCGTTGTTGACCACAAATGTTGTGTCGTGCCCGACGTGTACACTCGACGGCCCGCTCGCTAGGATTTCCAAGTGTTCAGCAGCAAGGTCTGGACCGTCAATAGAAAGTGAAAGAAGTGTCGTTTCGCTCACCAGTATCCTAAGCGCGTCCGGATCCAAGCTTTGACACGAAAGTGAAATGTGAGTGAGTGAGCGTCCGGACAATGGCCTGATTTGATCGGCCGTAATGCTGTTGGTTGAAATATTGACGATGAGCGGATCGTTTGATGATATCAGTAGCGCCAGCAGTTCAGGAGGAAAATCGCTGTAGTCCAGGTACACCGAGCCTGGAGCCCAGATAGAGATAGGCACCTTGCTCGTTTGGCTGAAATAGACGCTGTCTCCGCAGCTTGCCGGAGTCAGGCCGACGAACCGCGAAATCAGCGAAGCTTGCCGACCTCGGGCAAACGGTCGATCGGTCGACGTGACCGCAGTTTCGACGTCAACAAAACAGTTTAGGAACGCCACGGAGACTACCAGCGCGACAACGATCGTAATCAGCAAACGTACTGTGTGCAGGAACGACGTCTGGGACGAGGGACACTCAACTCCCTCCGAACTTGTGGTTGCAGGTGATTTCGGAACGGCAACGAAACGTGCGCCGTACCACTGCGCGAGGTTTACGAAGGCGATTGCAGAAAGGCCGATCGTGGTTACTACGGAGCCGATCGTGTGAAGACTTTCGTTTGTTATCTTCGCGATTCCAAGGAATGCAGCAGCAACTGCAATCAGCCAACCGATCATGAGTGGCAACTGGAATCGCCATTTCCAATCAGCCCCAATCAGTACCGGAATCAGCATGACAAGTGTCGCGACAGTCTCAACCGTACCGAAAGCGAAAGCGAAGGTTGCGGGATCTTTGGCTTCACTCAGGACAACCTTGCGAGCGAAAAACGTAGTGACTGCGACGAGTGTCGTTACGAGAAACACATCGCGTAGTGAGTGCGTCGTTCTTCTTGGGACAGTGCGAAACGTCAGTCTTTTTCGCGTGCATGCTCGAACCAGAAGTGCGATCACCGCGACTGCACCGAGCACGCAGACGCGGTTCACGAGGGAATAGTAGACCAGACGCTCGACACGTGGAAATTCGAACTCGGAGAAATAAATCTTCGCAACCGCGTGATTGTCACGCAGGAAATAGACAGAAAGTGCAATGCCTGTGGGGACGAACATTGAAACAGCCAGATTTCCAACTAGACCGCGCGGCAACGAACAATCACCAGCAACAAGCCAGATGTTGGCAAAGACAAGAAAACCAATGACCGTCGCTGCAAGTACGTTCGTTGGTTCAACCTGCGACAGGATTCGCATGCTTTCCACACAGCAAAGTACCGCGCAAAACACCCATGCGAATGCAAGTGCGTCACTACGACGCGGAACCAGCCACTTGAATCGCGACATGATTTCCCCCTGTGCATTAGAGTCTACACATATTGCATCACCCTCCCTCGGGAGGGTCGAAGCCGAAGAATGAG
>JAGQPC010000588.1 GCA_020426925.1 Planctomycetales bacterium
GGGGACTGTACATCGCCAACTTCACTTATTGCGTCGGGCTGGCGGCTGGTGGCGTAATGATGGTAATTCCAGCCTACCTGTACGACGACGATGACATGCACCACATCGTGATCATCGGCGAAGCTGTTGCGATTGCAGCTATCGTGATGAGCGTTCTGTTCGTCACGGTTGATCTCGGCCGTCCGGACCGGTTTTGGCACTTGATGCCAGTCATTGGTCGTTTCAACTGGCCCATTTCGATGCTGTCGTGGGACGTGATCGTCCTGAACGGCTATTTGGTGATCAATCTCCACATTGTGGGTTACTTGCTGTACATGCGTTACCTTGGCCGAAAACCTAATCGGGCTTGGTACGTACCGTTTGTTTACTTGTCAATCGCTTGGGCGATAAGTATCCACACGGTTACGGCATTCCTTTACTGCGGGCTCGGAGGCCGCCCATTTTGGAACACGGCTTTGCTGGCACCTCGGTTTCTGGCCTCCGCGTTCGTCAGCGGACCGGCGTTCATCATCCTAGTGCTCCGTTTCTTACGGATCATTACCGGGTACTCGGCATCGCCCCGTGCGGCGCGAACCCTCATTCGGATCATTCGAGTTTCGATGGCGATCAACCTGCTGATGCTGGCAAGCGAAGTCTTTACTTTGTTCTACACCGGCGGTGAGCACGGTGCATCAGCCCACTATTTGTTCTTTGGACTTCATGGACACTCGGCACTAGTTCCATGGATTTGGGCCGCTATTGTTTGTAACCTAATTGGCGCCGTGCTGTTCTTCATGCCAGCAGCGTTAGAACGAGGTGCTGCTCGCATTGCCGCTTGCCTGTTCTGTATTGTGGGCATTTGGATTGAAAAAGGCATGGGGCTAATCATTCCCGGCTTCATACCCTCCACGCTGCACGAAATCGTGGAATACACGCCTAGTGTCGTCGAATGGAAAGTCAGCGCCGGAATCTTGGCCTTCGGGCTCATCGTGCTAACCGCCACGTTGAAACTTATCGTTGCCGTTCTAACTGGGAAATTGCACGAGAACGAGCATTAGCAAAGCGAACTTACTCGATTCGAGATCACTGCCGATTTCCTGTGCTCGCCCTGATATATATAAATCACGGCGGCGCTGATCCGCTCACGCTTGTGTTTGTGCGTTAAGCGGGGCATCGAGCGCTGCTACATCGAAGTCGACCATCATATTCACAAGCCCTTCAAAGTCGACCTTCGGCTTCCAGCCGAGAGTTTCTCGAGCTTTAGCTGAGTCGCCAAGAAGCAGGTCGACTTCCGCGGGGCGGAAATAGCGTCGGTCCACTTCGACGACGACTTCGCCGTCGCTCGTGATGCCCTTTTCGTCTTCGCCGGTGCCAATCCACGTCAACGGCATCCCCACCCTTGCGAATGCGAGGTCGCAGAAATCACGAACCGAGTACGCCTTGCCCGTAGCGATTACAAAGTCCTCCGGGGCATCCGCCTGAAGCATCAGCCACATCGCTCGGACGTAGTCGCCCGCAAATCCCCAATCTCTTCGGGCATCTAAAGTGCCGAGGAAAAGTCGGTCTTGCTTACCCGCGGCAATGGACGCCGCTGCTCGAGTAATTTTGCGAGTCACGAACGTTCTGCCGCGGCGCGGCGATTCATGATTAAAAAGAATACCATTGACCGCGAACATTCCATAACTTTCGCGATAGTTGCGCGTAATATGGTATGCGTACGCTTTTGCGGCCGCGTACGGACTCCTTGGGTAGAATGGGGTCGTTTCTGTCTGCGGCGTTTCAACAACCTTTCCATAGAGCTCGGATGATGAAGCCTGGTAGAATCGACAGTTGAGCCCCAGCCGTCGTATCTGTTCCAATATTCGGAGAGCCCCGAGGCCTGTGACGTCGCTTGTGTACTCAGGTACTTCAAAAGACACTTTTACATGCGACTGCGCACCAAGGTTGTAGATCTCGTCCGGCTCGATATCTTTGATGATCGCGCCAATGGATGACGAATCGTTCAGGTCGCCATAGCACAAACGCAACTTGACACTGTCATCGTGAGGGTCCTGGTAGATATGGTCAATTCGCCCAGTGTTGAAGCTCGATGCTCGACGGACTATTCCCCATACGTGGTATCCTTTGGCTAACAGCAGTTCTGCTAAATAGGATCCATCTTGGCCTGTAATTCCGGTAATCAGTGCGCGTTTTTGTGAGGGCATACGAAACTTCAGATAAAGTGCCGGGACCGTGAGCTAACAGGAACAAAGCGTGAAACAACCGCTGCCCACGCCAAGCGGTACATTGCAATTTCGCCGCGCAGGCAGGATCGCACACGTGTTGTTCGTCGAATGGTCTTTGCCACCATCTGCCTCGCAGGCGACTCTATCATGCGAGCACGCTAAAACCCATGCCTGCGCACTACTACCGACCAAGCCGTGCGAGCGATGAGTTGAAAGTCGCGGATTGGATTGACACTGCGGGCATACTCAA
This sequence comes from Planctomycetales bacterium, assembly GCA_020426925.1. Classification (GTDB taxonomy): domain Bacteria; phylum Planctomycetota; class Planctomycetia; order Pirellulales; family Pirellulaceae; genus JAGQPC01. The sequence goes on from JAGQPC010000588.1 coordinate 2,455, forward strand.
GGTCCATCCGCATCCAATCGTCAAACGCAACGATGCGCGACCGCCCTTCAATCTGCCAGGTACACGTCAGCCCTGGTGTTACTTGCAACCGCTCAAGGTGCCAATTCTCGCACTCGGCCGTCTCTTGGACAGGAAGCGGTCTGGGACCAACCAGCGACATCTCGCCACGAATCACATTCCAAAGTTGTGGAAGTTCGTCGATATCCGTCCGACGAATCAGCCGACCAATCGGCGTAACACGAGGATCTTTGCCGATCTTGAACGCGGGCCCATCTTGCTCATTTTTGGCTACAAGTAGGGCCCTTTGCTTGTCCGCGTCCGGCACCATTGATCGGAATTTGTAGATCCAGAACGGACGCCCGCCCAATCCGGATCGTCGCTGCCGATAAAACACTGGACCGGCTGACGTTAGTTTGATTAGCAGGCACACGAAGATCAGCAACGGCGACAGCAACAACAAACCAAAACTTGCCCCAAGGACATCAATAGTTCGTTTCCACACCGGCAACTCACGAACCATATACGTATTGATTTCCTGAGGCGCTCTTGGCCTCGCCCCAGCTACGCGAATGGAACCGCCTCCTTGCCCCATCGAATCACTTTGGGGCTCTTCGTCCGGCCAAGGATGAGTATGCACTGTGACGGTAATACGACGATCGAACTGAGCCCGAAAGGCCTCTGCGACAACCTCAGCTCCTGCGGCACCTGTATCGACCAGCAAGACGCTCACTGCTCCATCCTTCGTCCGACCGACATCATCGGTTGACCGTAAGCGTCTCTGAGAGAACTGTATGATTTCACAGATCAGTTTTTCAGCGCTGGCGGGCGAAGCCACTTTCGGTCGCACATCCAGCAGCGAAAACTGCAAACCAGTTCGGTCCGACCGCAATTTTTCGCGCCGAAGCTGACGAGCGAAATCAGAGAGAGACAACAGCCGAAAGTCTTGATCCGTACATACAGTAGAAAACCAGCCCAAGGTCTCTAGCTCCAAAGGTGTTGCGATTCGTGTGCTAGCTCTAAGTGCGTTACTGGTTCAACATGCTTGAACGTCTTTCCGGTGGCTAGGAACTCATAATAGCAGCCGATATAGACGTCGCAAGTGCTGAATTGCGATTGACGGCAAGCGTGCTAAAACGCACGTTTTGGCGAGCTAGATCGGCCACTTGTAATGATGCACTGGCTTAACGTGTGGAACGTTGATTACGCGCACAAAACAATAAAACGGAATCTCGAACATCAAATACAGTGCCGAGTAAACAGCGTAAAACCAACTCAAGAAGAACAAGAAGCCTGGTGATCCGCGGTAGCTTAATAGGATTCCAATTACGACAGCAATGTGCACCAGTCGCGCTTTGGTAACGGGGAACATCAACAGAGGCGTCTTCTTAACGGCTGCGAAGCAAGCAGCGAGTCGGCCGGTTGACTTCATGCCATGCGATTCCGGATGCACAGGGTCCTGTTTGGATGCGAGCGCCGATTGCGAGCTGTTAATCCGCAAACAGATTTCTCGCAATGTGCGGCCCAAAACTGGACAAAAAATGGCCACGATTCCTAGAGCTAGATACAACGTTTCAGAAGTCATCGCGTAGATGTGTAGCGCCGCAACGCCACGGCTTGGATAGTCGACAAACACATGGCTGATCTGGTCCATATACAAGCCACGAGTCGTCGAAGTATGCGTCCAACGAGCAACGTCGCCGTCAACTGCATCCAGAATATCGAACAGAACAAAACAAACACCCGCAAAGACCGACCACAGAAGAGAGTGTGGAATTCCGGCCGCAACGCCCGCGATTCCTGCAACCGTCATCAGAAGTGTGCCCGTTTGCGCGCGAATCCCGAAACGCACGAAGACCCACGTTAGATAGACGGAAATCTGCCTCAGGATAAAGCGATTGTAAAGCGACCCGGAAGGGATGCGCCTACCAAGTGAATCGGTCGTCCATTGTAGGCTGGCCGCTTTCATTTCCTTGATGTTACCTGCCTCGCGATTTGTGTTCCGCTCGAGGTCAGGTGGCATCGTAGGCTGAGTGTCAGCGACTTGTGAACTCGCTATCGATCGCGCAAGAATCACGTCCAGGTGAGTTGTGATTTTGAAGTTTTCCGCAATGCCCGGAACGAATTTGACTCGGTGCCCATAGTGCATCATGAGTTCGCAATCCGTCTTGAAGATCAGCCCGTCCCTGCTGGCCCTCCGATGGGCTTCGCGAAAAAGTTCGGTGTCAAACGACTGCGGTGTGTTAATGAGCTTGAGGTGTTCAATTGGAACAATCTGTTCGGCAAACTCATCACCGCGACAAAGATGTGTTTGCACAGCGGTTACAGTAGTCACGCACGGGTAGTCTTCACGAGCAACATTTTCAATTAACTCGCTTGTCACGAATGGCAAGGCGGCGTTGTGCGTTATGACGCGTTTTGTCCGAACACAGTTTAGTGCTAAACGTACGGATTCCTGTCGCGTCTCTCCTCCTGGAACCAGCTCGAATCCAGTGATATTGTGCTTACGCAATAGGCTGTCAGCGAACTCGATGTCAGTACGGTGGACGGCGACGTACTTTGTCCCGATATAGGGTAGTTTTTCAAATTCAGAGAGCGCACGAACGATGACAGGCTTGCCACTCAGATCAAGGAACTGTTTGGCTACAGGGACACCGGAGCGCGTTCCAGCGCCTGCCGCGAGTACGATAAGATCCAGAGTATCCATTGAACAAGCCTGTCGAGTCGCCTGAGCCATCACCGTATTATCATGATTTGTCCAGCAATCGATGGCTAGGTCTTTGCTGCGATATTGTCACATTCAGCGCATTGGCCGATGCGATTCGCAGCCAACTGACATACTAATCCCAAGGACCTCACGAGAAAGCCGCCGGCCATTGATGCACACACGGGCCCAGCAACCTCACGGTCTTGTCACGCGACTTGAGATGATTGCGAATGACGGGCCTGGACCTACTGAACATGCGGCCAAAGCCGTACGAGCCACGGACATAGTTTCTACGACTAAACAGGCCGATCGACAGGTATGTTGGTTAGCAACTTTTTTTCTTCCCACTGTGAACCAACGCGTCTATCACGGCACGGCGTTGGTTGAATCAATAACGTCTACGCGACAGGCCTCGTCAGCCGCATTCTCGTTAAAGCTGCGAGGCTACGACCAGAAACATCAAAGACCAACGCGTTGCGTCAGTGCCCTGCCGGGCCGGTCATGCGACCTGCCACACGGGCACCGATCGTTGAAAGCGGATTGGTCGGCGAATCCGTTCCCAACTAGCCGACTTGGTAAATGACGAGCT
>JAGQPC010000589.1 GCA_020426925.1 Planctomycetales bacterium
CGTCCCATTCCATGTCCGCGTCATAAGTAAACAGTTCTCCATCGCGATTGAACGCCGCATCGAATTCATTGCGGAATCCACCGGCAAAGAACTCCCACTGCTCACCGTTCGGATCAGTCCGAGCGATCCAACCTCCGGGAGCCAATGTGCCACCCATAAAACCCGTTTCGAGCCGTGGTAGCAGATGATCTTCGCTCATGTTTTTTGGTACGCGGGAGGAGTTGACTCGCGTCAATTCCGTCTGGTTTCCTGAGATCACGTAGAGTGACTCGCCATTCGGGCTCAGCACCGCAACGTGAGCACTGTGGTCGCTTCCCACTCGCATCTCGCGGAGCAATCGTGCTTCGTCGTATTGATCGTCGCCGTTGGTGTCTCGGATGCGGTACAGGCCGGTTCCATCCGGTCCATTTCCCATCGAGTAGAGACTATCGAAGGCATAAAGGAGTCCATGGGCACCGCCCATCCCCAGACCGATTGGTGCTGGCTTGATTGGAGTGCGTTGGCCGATCGCGGGCAGTGCGACCCGATAGAGTTCTCCTCGTTGATCGGAAACAATCATGCGTCCTTTATTGTCGAAGCACGTAGCGACCCAAGATCCCTCTTCGCCTCGCGGCACCTGATAGATCTGCTCGATTTGGAATCCGTCTGCGACCTCCAACACAGCGGAAGCCGTTTCGGCTATTGGGCTGATGGAGCGAATCCGAATATCCTTGAATGCGACCGACATTGGCTCGCCAGCGGGCAGGGCCAGCGCAAGTACGCCGGAGGTAAGTTGACGCGACGCGTCGGCATCTGTCACATCGACCGTGGGAACGCCATTTACAAAATGCTGCACGCGATTCCTGTTGGCAATAATGACGTATTCGTTCCAGTCGCCCTTCTTGATCGCCGCTTGGATCGCATCCGCCTCGCCCAGACGGCTGATCACTTCCTTGTCGCCGTCAGCATTCCAATAGACGACTTCGCCTTGCGCCGCCATTTCATTCCGGCTGTGTGCCAGGTCACGAAGCATGCCGGCTTCCTGACCGCTGTTGGCAATTGTCGCCTCGTATCCGGTCACGACAAAGTCTCCCTGGTCACGACCGCGAAACTGGATTGCAGACTTGGAAGCTTCGGATGCGTCGGGCGCGATTCGGTAGGAGAGTCGTAGCTCAAAGCCACTGACCTCAAGATTCTCGTCTCCATCCTGAGCGATCAAGGAAGTCGTGCGGGCCGTCGAGTCCTTGCTGGATCCGACGATCGCGCCATCCTCCACGGTCCAGAATCCGTCTCGGCCTTTCCAACCGCCTAGATCCCGACCGTTGAATAGCTTGCGGAAGCCCTGTTCCGGTACGAAGACGTTTGGCTTCCGGCCGGCAACCAAGGCATCGACGATGTCTCGCGCGTCAAGCGGTAGGTCGAATTCCGAATCGCGGATCTTCGAAAACTGAGTGACAATTGCGCGCTTGGTGTGCGTGACTGCCTCACCTTGTGTTTCTGTCGCGTCGAGAGAGATTTTAACGTTGGTCAACACGCCATCGCTGATCGTAAAGACGACATTTCCGTCGGCCTTGACGGTTGGCTGCGAAGAGTTTCCTCGGCCACGGCCTCGTCCGGCAAAACCTCGACGGCCTCGTCCGCCAAGTCCGGAGTTTGTGGCATTGTATAGCTCGGTCGCCGCTTCCGACGTAAGACGGGCTGTGATCGTATTCTCATTTGCTTGAACGTTTGAAGCTGATTCTAACAAGGGAATCGCTTTCGCGGCGGGAGTCTGAAAGGAACCGATGGTCTCGCCGAGCGATGGGCCTCGAGGGCCAAAACGAAAGCGACCACCGCGACCTCGCCCAGTTCTCTCTTCTGCTTGCTCGATCGTCATCCAATTCCCATCCGATAGGACGGAGGCTTTTCCGTCTTTGACGACGAATTCGGCGTTCGCGTTGGAGAGCGTACCGTTTACATGAACGTAACCGCCTGGTCCTCGGCGGCCCGAAGCCACAACTCTTGAGCCTTGATCGGGAGACGTGTTAGCGTCAGCATCGGAGACTCGTGTCTCCCAGCGATAGCTCTGACCGGCTATCCGCTCTACCGCCGCAGTTACAGATCGATCTTCTTGGGCTGACGCACTAGGTGAAAATGCTGACAGTGTCATGGCGATGACAACGGCACAGCCGGAAAGCGGTGCCAGCGGACCGAACAAACGATAGAGGAGAGCCATGACGGTGTTCCTTGAGTTGGAAGTTTGCTTCTTTTCTTGCAGCGAACGGGCGGGACGCCCGACTCATTGCAGTTTCTTAATCCAGATGTTCCGCGCCTCGAGTTTCATGGGAGGTCCCGTGTGCATCTGTAGAGCCAGGATTCCCTCCGTGGCGTAGGCGCCGCCGTTCTCATCCTCGTCGATGAGCCCAGCGAGCAGTCGTCCGTTGACGAAATGCAGCAGCGTGTTCCCCTTGGCGACAATATGAAATGTGTTGAAGTCTTCTGGCTTGTATACCGTGGCCAAGTCATCGGCGTTGCCCAGCGATGCGATCAAGCGGTGGCCTTCGGCGGTTCGTCGCATGAAGTTGCCGCGTGGTGCGAGGAAACCGCCGCCCTGTTCGCCGTAAAGCATGCCAGAAAAGCGGTTGTTGGCATCAAAGTCTGCTTGATAGCCACCGACCGACCACTTGCCGCGCTGGTCGTTTTCGCGGCTGCGATATTGGATGCCGCTATTGCCACCGGTAAGACGGACTTCCAGTTTCAGTTCAAAGTCCTTCAACTTCTCGCCACGCCAAATGAGAAACGTGTTATAGGGAACACGGTTCTCGTCTGTGCTTTGACCGACGATCATCCCGTCCTGAACGCTCCAAAACTTCGGATCGCCGTCCCAGTTGTCGAGACTCTTGCCATCGAAGATCAGCACGAATCCCGTCGTGTCGTCGGGCGTGGCACTGCGCCCACCTCTTCCACCCCCTCGAAATCCACGTCCACCACTCCGACCAGGGCGTTCACGTTTTGCGCCTTCGTTTCGGCTGGCATCCTGGGAGTTGTCCTGCGGTTTTCCTGCGCCAGACTCGCTGTTCGACACAGGTTTCGGATCGTCGACTGGAGCAGCCTCTTGGGCACGCGAGACTTGGCTTATAAAAAGTAGAACTATCGCGAGTAGCAGTTGGATTCGTTGCATGTGGTTTCCGTGTTTCTTAAGAGAGAGGTTAGGTGCGCGAAACGCCGGCCCGAGTTCGTTTGTGCGGTCGTCGAATCCGCCTAATTTCGTTTGCTTCGCTTCTGATGATTCCGAATTCACTCGGCCTGTTGACCGACACAAAACAAGTGGTGGAGCCCTCTTATGTAGATTTTGTCGCCAACAAACGCGGGCGTCGCATAAGCAGGTTCACCGATGTCACATTCTCCCAGTTGCTTGAATGTCTTATCAAGCTCGAATATTTGCATTTTCCCAGACAAATCGATGATGTAGACACGGTCTCTGACCAGGATCGGCGAACTGCAAAATCCACTGTCAAATTCATGCTCCCAGAAGACTTTCCCTGTTTTTGTGTCGAGGCAAGTCACAACGCCGAAAGCGGTTGGAAGAATCAAATACTTGTCGCTGGCAACGGGGCTGGCAGAATCTGGGAGCGACTCGTCCCATTGCCAGAGTTCATTCCCATTAGAAAGGCCAAAGCACCGAAGAGTGTCACCGACCTCATCATCCCTGTCGAGCAATTACACTTACAGCAACCGGCCCGCCAAGGCCTTCGCCAACGTTGGCAGTCCACAATACTTCTGGACCATCGTCAGGCCACGAACGCAGCAGGCCTGTCTCCGTCGAAGTTGAATTCCTCTCTGGACCAAGGAATTGCGGCCAATCGGCGGCCTCAGCCAAGCCAACCATTATCGCGACAACGATCACGGACATAGTAAAAGGCTTGATGCGTCTCCCTTTCTAATCATCAACTTCAAAGTGTTTTGTCGGCGCGAGGATTTGGCCTCCGCGAGGCCAACGCTGGACGTCTATTGAAAGAGTTGGGGTGCGAACGTATTGAGGTACTGCCGCCACACGATCCAAGTGTGAGCGCCGTCTCCTTCCTCGTACACGACGTCGAACTTGTGCTTTTTGAACATCTCAACCGTTGCTCGCGAGGTTTCCACGAGAAAATCATCCTTGCCAGTGGCAAACCAAAACAGTTTGAGACCTTCCTTCAATTCCTCGTTGTCCAGAATCTCTTGATGTTGTTCCTCAAATGTCGGACCTTCAGGCGCGGGCCGATTTGGACGAGGGATGATGCCGAAGATGCCTGAGCTGTATACACCGAGATATGCAAACTTTTCGAGATGCGGAATGCCAATATTGAGTGTCTGTGCTCCGCCCATCGATAGCCCTGCTATTGCCCGGCTGCCGCGATCGGTTTTGACTCGATAGTTTTTCTCGATATACGGCATTATGTCGTTGGCAAAGTCTTGTGCGAACGGATCTGGACCCGAGCGATCAAAGCGAGACGGTCCTGCATGACCCGCTGGCATTACGACGATCATAGGCTTCGCTTTGCCAGCTGCGATCAGATTGTCGAGGATGATTCCTGCTCGACCGACAGTTGTCCACGAGTCATCACAATCACCAGCTCCATGCAGCAGGTAGAAAACAGGGAAAGCTCCTTCGCCCTTTTGATAGCCTGGCGGTGTGTAAACATGCATGCGCCGAGATCGCTTGAGCGACGAAGAGTGATAGGTCACCTCGGAAACTGCTCCATGCGGTACATCCTTTGTATCCATCCACTCGGTTCCTGGCACAGCAACGAGACTCCAGCTTGTGCCATTCGACTCGCTGGTTGCGGGGTTGCGAGGATCACTCACCGTCACGCCATCGACCTGGAATTTGTAACGGTAGTACCCCGGGGCAACGTCAACTGTCGTTTCCCAGATGCCTTCGTCGCCTTTTTTCATTTCGGCGGCCTGCCCAATGTCAGGGATATCTGAGCCTGCAAGTTGCACTTTCTCGGCATCGGCGGCAAGAAGGCGGAAAGTTACCTTCCCATCTGCTACTTCCGGCGATACGACTTGAGGTCCTCTCTGGAATTGGGCATAGGTTGGCTGGATTGAAAGAACGCAAATAGTGAAAAGCGAAAGAGTGAATGGAATGGATCGAGGTTTCATTTGGTCATGTCTCTAATTTGTTGATTGTGGGTCATACTTTCGACCTCCTGCGAAGTCGAGTTCGGATTCTGCAGCAGTTCTGCCACGCCGTTGAGGCTCGCAATGAACTGATCTAGGTTGCCGGCCTCGAGTTCCCGTGCGAGTCGTTGCCGAATTTCGTCGGTCGCCATGGAACACTTATTGAACATCGTGCGGCCGCGCCTGGTCAGTGAAACTACGCGAACGCGACCGTCCGTCTTGTGCCGCTTGCGAGCAACGCATCCAAGGTCGTGCAAAAGACTAAGCATGGCGCTGATCGTATTGGGATCAGAAAAAGTCCGTTGAGTGAGTTCCGTCTGCGTCATCGGACCATGCTCCGCAATTGAAGCCAGTACCACAAATTGGTCTGCCGTCAGTCCACAATCGACAAGACATGCGTTTGTAAATCGATGCAGAGCCATGTATGCCCTCCGCAACCCCATAGCCAGCTGGTGTCCCGTTGAGCTCTGCCCAAGAGAAGAGTTCATTGACTTGTGATTTACTTGGTCCACCTGGCTATCGTCCTGAACAGTTCGCGCAAACGCGGAATTGCTTGAGGTAGTACGCTTACGTAATATGTTAACGAGCCACATGCATCCGCGTCTACACGCCCGTTGCCGCGCTCGAATGATGCTCGGGAGTTTAATGCGCGGACGATAAAACAAGCATTCGTGAGATACGCTACTTGACGGTCAACACATACTGAAACGGGGTTTTCCCCGTTATATCCACGCGGTCGCCCTCGGCACGCAGGCTGCCGTTGTAAACCGAGTATGGTTCTCCTTCCATCCGAAGCGAGTTGTGCTCATGAAGTCCGGGCCCAAACTCCAGCGTATCGTCGTTCACCGTGTAAGCGCCGGTCCCGTTCTTTAAGAAAAAGACGCGGGAGTCATTTGGAGTTCTCGTGCGGACATTGCGTTCCCAGCGTGGCCGACCGTTGGTCGCCTGAACTACGCCTTTGAGACTTCCTTCTGCTCGAAAGCACAATTCAATCGTCACCCGTACGTTGTCATAGCCGCTGACATCGAATGCGAGTTTGAATTCGCCGTCATTTTCAGAAATCCCGACCTTGCTTGTAAGCGTCACGAATTGCTTGGGGCGTTTGCCAAAGTCCATCTTGCTAAAGAAACGTCCGTCGGGCGCTAGCGCGTATTGCCCGTCTTCCCGTCGTTTGCTTTCCGCCATCGGCAAGTGATAGGGCACTTTATTTTTCTGTTGCAACGTGTAGTTGCCATCGTTGACTGTTAGACGCTCGCTAAAAAAAATCCTGTATTGAAGAAGTGCGGCGTCATACGTACCGAGTCGAGCACGACGTCACCTTTGCGCATCTTGAAGAATGCAGGATTTGTCGAAAGACCTGATCCGACTCCGAAACCCGCATGCCAATCGCTGCCACTGAAGATCGTGGCGGTTGTGTCGTTTCGTTTTATACGAACCATCTTTGTCTCCGGAAACACTTTCACATATTCGTTTGGCAACGCATTTCCAGGCGGCAGGTCCTCAGCCATTACTGGAAACTCGAGGAGATACACCAAGACCGAATTCATGGTGGTAACTCGCGAGCCCAAATCCGGCAAGAAGTCCCGCTCGATACGGCGAGCCATCGCTGCAAACGTCCCGTTCTTGTCAATGATCGCTAGGTAGCGATAAGGGATGTAGTACTCCCACACATACTTACGAGCCCGTTGCGACTGGTCGTAACGTCGTGATGCCACCGTTTCGACCTCGCCATTCTCCTCGACGTGATACACGGTCATCTCGAGATTGCGGCGCACACCGTCCAACAACTCTGGGCGGTCGAGCAAAAGTGCCATATGGAGCATCGAAGGGTTGTTGACGTCGGCCGAGTAATTTGGGCTTCGCTCCGACCACTGACCGTCGCTGTCGACGTCGATTCCCTCGGCAAGCCACTCGTCGATTCGACGGACGTAACGTTGATCTGGAAGCAGGTCATTTATTTGCGCCAAAGCGGAACACACTCCCCAACGGTGGTTAGGTGTGTGAACGCCTCCAACTAGGAGTCCTTCACCCGCTTTGAGAATAATGTTTCGCAACGCTGATCGTACGGCTTCAGTTTCGTTTTGCGCGTCGGTTTGAAGCAGCTTTTGCGCCTTGCAGAGCGTCTCGACCATAAAGGCAGTATCGGGTGGCGAGTCAAGGTTTCCGGCGTCGTAAAGGCCGCTCGGGTTTTGTTGATCTGCCAGCCACTGCGCGCGGTCAATCATTGGTTGAATAAGTTGTTGTGTATGGAAATACTCCGAATGAGCATTGCTGAAGGCAGCAGCACACGCCATGACTTCGCCGCCAACCGCGCGAAACCCGCGACGCTCGTTACGATTGTCGGCGTGCAAGATGTGAGCGACCTGTTGATCATGCATCCGCGTCAGCTCCCCAAGGAGGCGTTCATCCACTGCTGCCGAAACAATGGTTGAGTCCAATGCAACGAACAGTATTCCTAACAACGAGCAATTGCGCAGTCTTGAACGTAATTCCACTTTCCTACCCTCGATTCGATACTTGTTGTGTCATGTTTGCAGTTTGCATTCACGATTCGGGCATTGTACGAAAACAGAACGACCAAGATCCCGACAATTTCGCTACGAACAGGCCTGGCCATGCGACAAACCTGCGGCAAAGCCGGTTACGACTGGTTGTTTCACCTCGCCGAACGGCAATCAGTCCGGGCGAGACGGCAAATACAAAATGATCTTGATGGCCTCGTGCCTGGAGGACGCAGCAGGATTTCGCGGCCTCATGATGCATTCGGTGGACGTGGCATTTGCACAGGTTCACTGCCTGTCACTTCGTAGTTACGCATGAACAGCATCGCCACCTGATACCGATCTGTCGCCACTGTGACGTCAGCTTTCAGTAGTTTGAAACTACATCGTTGAGTTTCTCCCTGTTCCGATCGCAGATTCATAGTAGGTGTCGGGGGATGCAACATCCATAACGAAGAACGAGCCTGAACTTGCAGCGGGCTTAGGCACGCCTGTACACCGCCGCAGCATGCGTCGTGCGTTGTAGGGCCGAGCTTGGCAGCGACAGGCAGCACGACGTTAGCGGGAAAGTCGGCTGCTGGTTTGTTCGTCAAATGATCGGACGTACAGGCCGGCAACTGTGATGGTTTGCGCCCTAGCGACGCGTGTGTAAGCGGAAGATGCCGAGTATCCCAATCCCCAGAAGAATCTCGCAAGATGGCTCAGGCACCGCGGGAACGCCTGCGGTTGAACCGAGCTCATGACCTCCGTCCGTGAAAGCAGCAACGAGATCGCCGCTGCCGAACCGTTGACCACCGTTCCAGTCTCCTGCTGCCCGACCTGCTTCAACATCCAACTCGTACTTGCCGGCCTGGAACACGTCAACCATGTCGCTGCTGCTGAGTTCGCCGTCGAGATTCGCGTCGCCGATCCAGGTGCCGGCAAGGCTGTTGCCCCAGCCGCCGATGTCTTCCGTGTTGACCATCGCATCCTTGATGAGATCATAGTCCGTGAGGTTCTCGCCACCGGCAACTTGAATCATCAAACCGTCGATGTCGGAAATGTCCAAGACACCGTTGTTGTCGAAATCGCCCAAGATCGACTCGGCTTCTGCACGCCAGATTCTGAGCCCATGCTGGCCGCGGATGTAGTCGCGAACGTAATAGAGCGGACCGTCTGGTGCAATCCGCGAAAAAGTGTCAGTCCTCCTTGTCTTGATCGGCTCGACTCGCCTAGGCTTTCTTTGACGCCAAAAAGCGAGTCCAAAGAGGGCCGTCTCGACACGTAAACGTCAGTTGCGCCGTTACTGGCTGGCGCACTGTAATAGAGAGAGCCCATCAACGGACAAGGATGGAAGGTACGCTGATCCCAATTGATCTCCTCTCTCCGAAGTTGTCATCAATTCCGGCGTTGAACTTCGCTCAATTTACGACTGAGCCAAGCGTACACGATCATGGACGATACGCCTTGACGATAGTTTTCACTCAACCAGCTTATGTTTATCATGGCCGCTGCAAAGTGTGACATAGTGTCGTCGCAGCTGGGATTGATAACATTGGCTATCAATGACTTTCGGGAAATTAAGTGCCATGCGTTGGTCGCCTCTGAAGCTGCGCCGTAAAATCGACAACTGCTTTGAGCTCGATAGATCGAACGGGCGTTCGTGCGTAAGGGCGTGGAAGTTGCTATACTTCTTGCACGTAGGCGAAGCAATGTTTGATGTTCGAATGATAACTGCCTCGCTTGATTCGTAGCGACGTGGTGCCAGAATGTCGGCCCTTAGAATTATCGAGCGAAGCTGAAGGGAAGAGTGGACAGAGACCGGACAACGCGCGCCGGCTACGCCCGCAGGTGTCCCGCGTGAAAACTTTTTCAAAGATAGACAAACATGTCTGACCACTTAATGAAAGAAATCGACGCGGAACTCAGCCATGTTTGGATGGTGCGCACGTTCTTAAAGCACACCGAAGAAGCTGAAGAAGACGACGAAATCCGCGACGTTCATCGAGGATTGTACGATTATATGCTTGCATTAGGTGGTCCGCTGAAGGACGGCGATAGTGCCGAATATGTTCGCAAGGCGAAAAAGAAGTTTGCGAAGCTTCGCCGCACTACGGAGCTTTTTCTGGAAATTCAACCCGAAGTTTCATCGCACACGAATTTTCAAATGGCCGCGAACTCACTACGCTTGTCAGTTGAACGCATCGCAAAACTGCTCGAGCAATCGTAGGTCGAACGCCCACCAAAACGGACTGTGCCAACAGCAATATGCCAAAACTAATTCTAGATCAAGTTCGCAAGGAGTACGCGACTCCCGCAGAATCGCTCGTCGTGCTCGAAAGTGTTTCACTGGAACTGAACGGTGGTGACAATCTCGCGATCGTCGGACCGAGTGGGTCGGGGAAGAGCACTCTGCTGCATATCGTCGGCACGCTCGACACGCCGACGAGTGGAACGGTTACGCTGCACGGCATCAATCCGTTTCAGTTGAACGAAAAAGGGTTGGCTCGATTCCGTAACCAAAACGTCGGTTTTATTTTTCAAGATCATCATCTGCTTCCACAGCTCACCGCGCTCGAAAATGTTTTGGTGCCGACGCTTGCCAAAGGACACGCAACGTCGCATGAAGTCGATCGAGCAAAACGGTTGCTCGACCAAGTAGGGCTCGCGAATCGAGCGACTCATCTTCCATCCGCTCTTTCGGGCGGTGAACGACAACGAGTCGCGATCGCAAGGGCTCTGATTTTTGAGCCGACGCTACTGCTTGCAGACGAACCAACCGGAAACCTGGACCACGTAAATGCAAACGCGATTTCTGACCTGTTGCTCGAGATGCAAGCAAACGGCGACGGCGAGACGATCATGATGGTTGTCACGCACAGCGAAGATCTTGCCAAACGAATGAGCCGATGCTTGGAACTGTCGAGCGGGCAACTCGCGGAGGCAACTGGATAACAATGAATGTATGGACGTTTGCCTGGCGGAGCTTTGTCCACAGTTGGCGAGTCAACTTGGCTCTGATTCTTGGAGCTGCGATCGCGACTGCGGTCATCACTGGCGCTCTCATTGTCGGTGATTCGGTACGCGGCAGCTTGCTGGATTTAGCGATCGAACGCTTGGGAAGGGTCGACGAGATCGTCTTGGCGGACCGGTTCTTTCGGCAAGAACTTGCTTCGACGGTTGAAGCGTCTACTCAGTTCAAAACAAATTTCAACGCCGCGGTTCCAGCGATTCTGCTTCCCAACGTGTCGGCTGAACATCTTTCAAGCGACACAACGGTTCGAGCCTCGGCAGTGACACTTCTCGGTTGCGATGAAAAGTTTTGGCAGCAAGATCCTTCAGGATTATTTGATTCAGATGCGTTGAGTAGCGACTCGGTCATAGTCAATCAGCCTCTCGCCGACGAATTGAATGTCGCTGTTGGCGACACAATAACGCTGCGTCTTCCGAAGACGCAAAACGTCGCCGCCGACAGCACGCTTGCCGACAAGACGAACATCAGCGAAACGCTTGCCGGATTGAAAATCGTTCAGATCGTTCCCGCGTCGGGGCTCGGACGGTTCTCGTTGAACCCGTCTCAGCACTTGCCGCTGTGTGCGTTTGTCACGTTAGCGACGGCGCAAAACGCGGTCGACCAATCAGGGCAAGTCAACGCGATTCTCGCGTGCAGCGATCGAGTTAATACGGCTCCACCCGAAGACGCGCACGCTGGATTAGTCGAGGTGTTCCGACCGACGCTCACGGACGCAGGGTTAACCTTGAAATCGGTGGAGCTCCAGTATTTGGACGAATCGAACGATTCGATGAAGACGGTCCATCAGTACATCAGTCTCTCCACCGATCGCATGATGTTTGTGCCGGCTGCCGCCGACGCGATCGAAAAGAATATCGCAGGTTCGACGTTCCAACCTGTGTTTACGTACCTTGCGAATTCAATCGCTCGAACAGACGGCACGGTTAACATTCCCTATTCGACGATTACGGCAATCGATTCGGACGACAGCATCGGCCCCCTGTTCGATTCGAGTGGCCAGTTAGTGCGGCTCTCAGACGACGAAATCGCGCTGAACCAGTGGGCGGCCGATGATCTGGCTGTTTCGGTTGGTGATTCGGTGAACGTCAGCTACTTCGATCCGGAAACGACTCATGGCAAGGCTGATGAGCACACACAAGCGTTTCGAGTTGCCGCGATCGTGCCCTTGGTCAAACCTTTGCTTCCGTACAAACGGCGAACCGCAGCGAGATACGTCGATCCGCCCGCGTGGACGAACGATCCTGATCTAACTCCGACTGTTCCCGGAGTCACCGACCAAGAATCAATCGACGATTGGGATCCGCCATTTCCGTTCGACCACTCAAGAATTCTAGCTCGAAAGCCAAAAGACGACGACTACTGGGAATCGTATCGAACGACCCCGAAAGCGTTTGTATCCAATGCGACCGGCCGAAAACTCTGGGGCAGTCGATTTGGCGAAGTGACAACGTACCGCATCGCCGGCGACACGACGTCGCTGAGTACGTTGTCGGCACAGATCGAAGCCGCGATCACTGAATCGTTATCGAGCTTCGGTTTCCAAATCATCGAATCAAAGCGGCTTGGCATCGAGGCCGCCAAAGGCACGACGCCGTTTAATGTGCTGTTTTTGTCATTCAGCTTTTTCATCATGACGGCGGCAGTGTTGTTGGTGGCGTTGCTGTTTCGACTGAGCATCGAACAGCGAGCGACCGAGAACGGGTTGCTGCTCGCGGTCGGCGTCGACATGACTTCAACAGCCAAATTGATTTTGCGAGAAGGATTCTGCCTTTCGTGCGTCGCCGCGTTGATGGGAATCGTCATTGGAATCGCCTATGGAGGCTTGATGATTACGGGGCTGAAGACGTGGTGGGTCGATGCTGTCGTGACACCGTTTCTTGAGCTGCATGTGTCGCCGGTTAGTTTGATAATCGGAGGACTGCTCGGAATTACGACAACGTGCCTAACCATCGTGTTCACTTTGTGGAGACTCAAAAACGTTTCGGTCAGACAACTACTTAGCGGAACGGTCGTCGATCAATGGGAGCAATTGGCGAAACGAGGAACGAAACGCTCACTAATCGTCGTTGCGATTGTATTGGTCGTCGCCATCGCTTGTGGAGTGCTCGGTGCTGGCCTATCCGGAGAAGCACAGGCCGGCGCGTTCTTCGGCACTGGTGCATCGATTCTGGTTGCAGGATTGCTACTCGTGCGAAATTGGTTGCGCACACCAAAATCGCACGAACGTCGGTTCAGCGACAGTTTGCTGGCAATCAAGAATGCGGCGCAAAATCCGACTCGCAGCATCATGACTATCGGCCTCATGGCATCCGCATGTTTTTTGATTATCGCGATCAGTGCGTTTCGTTTGGCACCGTCGGATGAAGGAACGGGAGGGTTCACCCTTGTCGCGACGAGCGAATTGCCGATCTTCGATGACTTGAACGACTCGTCGAAACGACAAGCTATCTTCGGACAGAAATCGCAACAATTGGACGGAACAAAGATCATCAGCTTGCGGTTGCGAGGCGGCGAAGACGCCAGCTGCCGAAATCTGTTTCAAACGCAGCGTCCGCGAATCATCGGTGTCACTCCTGCGTTGATAGACCATTTTTCTCTGGGCGATGCGACAGCGTTCAAGTTTGCTGGTAGCGAGTCCAAGTCGGCGAACGGTTGGGAAGTTGTTTCGAAAGGAACGCCCGAGGACGAGCCAATTCCAGTGGTACTCGACAAGAACACCGCCATGTACAGCCAGCACCTTTACGGCGGGATCGGCGAAGAATTCGAACGCGAATATGAAGACGGCCTCACGATCAAGTTTCGTGTTGCGGGATTGTTGTCGAATTCCGTCTTGCAGGGTTCGTTCTTGATCAGTGAAGCCGATCTGCGACGGCTGTTCCCGAACGAGGCCGGCTATCGGTACTTTTTAATTCATACCGATGACCCTACGAACGTTGGTACGCTACTCTCAGATACATTTCAAAACGAAGGATTTACGCCACAATCGTCAAAGGCAATCCTGCGTGATCTCCTCGCCGTGCAAAACACCTATTTATCAACGTTTCAAAGTCTCGGTGGCCTCGGACTCCTGCTAGGCACGTTCGGATTGATGGCCGTGCAATTGCGAAACGTCTGGCAACGACGCAGCGAGCTGGCTCTGTTGCGAGCAACGGGGCTCGATCGCGCACGCGTGGGACGTTTAATTCTTATCGAACACGCATTCTTGCTGTTCAGCGGTCTAGGAATCGGCGCGGTCTCTGCGCTATTGAC
>JAGQPC010000590.1 GCA_020426925.1 Planctomycetales bacterium
GAATACAAATCCGATTCCGTCGAATTCGCCCCGATCGAAACGGATGACGTCAACGAACGGAGACCATGTTCGGCGGTCATTTGGTTTGGCTCGCTTGCCTGAAACTTGGTACGGTATTTTGGTCAGCCTGCCATCGACAGTTTCATTTCGCCATAGAACCCATTGATTGAGTCGCCGGAGTTCTCGCGGAATGTTCTTTCGTAAAAGGGCTTTCATTTCCTATAATTCCAATGCATGTAGAGTGACTGGGTCTCAATCGTTGCCGCGATTCGAGGCCCGTTTTTTCGTAATTAAATGCTCACCCACTGGCGTCACGTCAGACTGATTGCCGCGAGTTCGCGAGACGAATTTGTTCGAAGAACTTGGCCGATCCCAGTCGCTTCGCAACACACGTCGAAAACGAAGCCAGTAACTTCGTCAGCGATTTAGAAAAGTAATCGTGACGTGGCGTGAAGGCCGCATCAACGGCCAAATGACCCGCGACGTGATACGTGCATTCTTCGCAGAGTTGAACTTCCACGTCGTCTTCGTCGAACTTCCACATTGTCACCGTGTGCGTTCGGCCGCAGTGCGAGCAGGAGTGCTGTTCTTCACATCGTGCAGTTGCTAGTGCTTCGCAGATGTTAGCCATTGGTAAGGTTCCTCCGTGTTAGTTTCCACAGCCGCTTGATTCCGGAATGGTGTCGCCGATTCATGCTGCGTCTGTAACCGGCATGGGCGATGATGCCATCGCGGACCAGCTGCGAAACGATCCAGCCGAAGCAGCGACGGTCGACGCCGTGCGTTTCTACTTGCGCGAGCGCATCTTCGAAGGCGACACGCGTGCGTTTGCGTAGGAGCCGCAAGAATGCGCGGCGTATACGGCGGGCGGTGGTACTCATTTCGCACCTCCTTTGATGCCCGCGGCATCAAGTTCGCGTTCGGCGTTTTCGATGTCGCGTTCACGTTGGGCCGATAGCCGACCAACGCGAATGGACTCACCGCGAGATTTGTCCCGGGCAATGGTGGACGCGTCCGCAAACCGGCTAATAGCCTCGTACGACGTAAATCGTTCGCCGCCGATCACGACTGATTCGAGCCTCACGCCCTTAACGCCACGTTGCCGCCAACGGTGTGCAGTCGAAATATTGATCCGCTTCCTACTGCCCGTAACCTGTTGGAGCCGCTTAGGCAGCTCGTTAAACGGAAACAGCTCTTCGCTCCTTAGATCCATGAGAAAACCTCCGAGATTTGCATGTGAATAAGCATGCAACGGAGGTTAGGCGAATTCCGTTTTTCAGTTTCTCATCAGAAACTCATCAGTTTCTCATATGAGTTTCAAAGTGTTTTGCCTTCATGGTCGACAAGCCTTCGATACCAACCACGGTCCAACCGAATCAAATATCCCTTCGCAATCATTTTCGACATTTCATTGTCGACTGATCCGGGGTTGGTTTCGGTCTTGGCATAAGCACAAACGTTTTCCTTTATCTCAGCGAGTTTCATCTCAATAGCCTCGCCGAACGCAAGCAGAATGTCCTTTTGAAGCCCCTGCGGCGGCGGCGGATTGGACGGCTTGTAATCTTTCCTTTCTCCTAGCCACGTGAAAACGTCTTCACAACTTGCAGCGGAATAGTCAATTGCTGAGTCTGTTTCTGGCGGCCTAGGCAGAATGCTCAGTTCCGCAGCACACGTGGCCGCGATCCTGTCAACGTCCTGACGTAGTTCGTCGGGATCGAACGTACTGTGCGTCATGCTGTTAAGCACCAGCTCAGCTACTCTCACGACTTCTTTGCGAACTTCCAAGTTGGACAGAAGGCCAACAAGACTTTTGCATGCCAAGCATTCTGCGAGCGGCAACTGATGCGAGGATTGCAGTTGGCGGTTGATCTCTCGAAACTGCGCGTTCAGAAAGCCAAGTGCGTGGTATTCACTCATAGATCCCATTTCCTTTTATCGAGCCGGTTCAGCCGACCAGAGGCGAAATGGGTTTCCGCTGGCCGGGCTGAACCGTTGACGGGTAGCTACTCCCGCAAACTCGAATCCAAGTACAAACAACCTTCAATTCACAGTCAATGGCCCGTTTCGAGCCTCAATTTTTTCAAGACTTCAAAACTTGCCTGCAACACTTCACTCGTCGCTTTACGCTTCTCAAAACCTTCGAGATGTTGGAACAATTTTCGCGAAATTCTCCCTTGCGACCGGCTGGTTTTGACCATGACATCAATCCGAAACTGATTGCGTCGATACTCTGCCTTGGTTTCCCGCGTCAAGTGGCGAAGCAACAGTCGCACAGCCAAGTCAAGCGTTGCATAGCTTTCACCGACGTACCCAGCGTCACGCAGCAATTCTGCTTGTGCGACGATCGAGTCGACCGCCGACGAGTAGTAGCTGTCGCGAGCTGGTTTTGGTTGGCCGCTTCGGATGTGTTTTGCCAGTGGCAGTGTTTTTGTGTAAGTCATTTCGTCGGCCCCTATCCAATCTGTGCAGCAACGGACATAGCCAAACTCAAATCGCGTTCAGCATAGAGTTCGGTCGTGCTAGCCTGAGAATGACCAAGCACAACCTGTGCGGCTTCAAGGCCATGGTGCTTTCGGATTTCTGTTCCAGCTGTGTGACGCAGCCGATTGGGTGACCATTGTTCCACGCCCGCACGTTTCGCCGCTCGGTAGATTGCTCGTCGATAGCTGGCCGTCGTGTAGCGGTCGCCAGGTGTCCAGTCTGGCGACTTTTTGACTCTGTTCTGTTGAGACGGCTGGACTGGCGTTTTGCGTGAAAGTCGCTTTTCACGGTTTACTTGTTCAACAGTTTCGGAGGGGTTGAAGCAGTGCGAATCTTGGTCTCGCAACAGATATGGTGCTAGCAACTCTTGTGCTCGCGGCCCGATTGGAACAATCCGCGACTTTCCGCGGTGTTCGTTCTTGTGGCTGTCAGGTGTGTAGAGCCAGATGTCGCCGCTTCGGTCGATGCTGCACGGCTTGATCTCGCACACTTCCGCTGGCCGCATTCCGGTAACTCGCTGCAATTGAACCATGTCGGCTACGACAGGATTTAATTCGTCAGTCGTTGCAGAGATCACGCTGTCCGCAACCGGCCGAACATCTTCTGTCTCGCGAGCCGTTGTCCGGCCTTTTTGCAGATTCGTGACGCTGGCCAAACCATGGTGAATATGAGCCGGAATCAGTTCTTCGGAGCAGGCCCAACGAAACGCACGAACAATGCGATTCGTATACTTATTGCAAGTCGACCTTGCTAGTCCTTTATCCACGAACAGTTGGCGAACGGTTTTCAAGCTCTTTGGCCCGAATTCGGCGGCCTGACTCCGTCCATACAGCTCCCGCAAACCGGCCAACGCTGGCTTGATTACGGTCATCTCATTTGTGACTTGGCCATTCTTGCGATAGTGCGTCTTGGCAAATCTCAGATACCGCGCGATCAGCTCGACGATCGTGAGGCCAGTTTCGGATGAGCCGTCAACAGATGCGGACTGCGGTAATTCGCGCCCGTTCGACAGCCACTCAGCGATTAGCTTTTCGTAGCAGGCTTTCGACTGCTCCGAGTCGAAGACTCCGAGATAGAAGTCCCGGCCATTGATTGTGACGACAGCTTGGCCGGAAGGCTTGTGAAGACGATAGGACGGAAACCTTGGTTTTCGAGGCATTGCATACTCCGCGAAGTAATCCGGTAGTACTACCGGGTTTCTTTCAGCGTTTCTGCCGCTCTTCGGACCGTCCGAAGGTAAGAAAAGGCCTTGTTTTCCAGGCCCAAAAAGAAGTCGGGGCGACATGATTCGAACATGCGACCTCCTGCTCCCAAAGCAGGCGCTCTAGCCAGGCTGAGCTACGCCCCGATTGCGCGAATAAGCAATGTATCGTCTACAACTATTTCTCGCAATTACGCGAAACTGGGTATTCCTGCAATTTTTCCGTACCGTTCAGGTGTCGGCGACGCCATTGGCGGTTGTGGTCTACGTCTACAAACGTTTCGCAAACTTCGCACTTTGTTTCACGGATTTGAACCGCCTGGTTGCTGTTGCCAGTATCCATTAGCCTGCGTATGAATCCAGCTCGCTAGCGTCATTTTCGGTTATCACTTCGACCAACCGTTCGAACTCTTCTGGGCTGCGGAAATGCACGACGATTTGTCCACGCTTACGAGTGGTCTGCTTGATATCGACCCGAGTTCCCAACGCGATCCGCAGCTGCTGCTCAAGTGACGCGATTTGTGGACTTTGAGTTCGCGGTTTTCGTGTCTTTTTCGTGGTGCTGCCTAGCGGGTCGTCTTCGGCTTGGACGCGTTCTTGAACCATCCGTTCTGTCGCGCGAACGCTCAGACCGTCCCGGAGTATTTCGTCCGCGAAATCGATCTGAGCTTGTTCGTCGCCAAGCGGCAGGATTGCGCGAGCGTGGCCTGCGCTAATCGAGCCTGATTGCAGGTATTCTTGAACTTGTTGTGGCAGTTCAAGCAGTCGAACCAAGTTAGCGATCGTCGAGCGGTCAATCTTCAATCGCTTGCCAAGATCTTCTTGCGTGCATTTGTGCTCGTCGAGATAGCGGCGGAATGAGAGCGCTTTCTCGATCGGATTCAAGTCCTTTCGCTGCAAGTTTTCTACGATCGCGAGTTCGGCGACCAAGCGATCATCCGCTTGACGAACTCGAGCCGGGATCGTCGTCCATCCAGCATGGATAGCGGCGCGAAGCCGCCGTTCGCCGGAGATCAGCTGCCACCTCTTTCCGACTCGGCGGACCAGCACAGGTTGGAGCATGTCGTGTTCTTTCAAGCTTTCCGAAAGCGACACGATCTCCGATTCGCTGAAGTCTCGTCTTGGCTGATACGGGTTGTCCTCGATTTCGTAGACCGACAGTGTTACCGAATCGCCATCCTTCGGACCATCGTCGTTCGATACTGTCGGCTTCGATTCGGCGCCGCCGTGTGTCGGACTAGTCGGTGAGCGATCCATCGCGGCGAGACCATCTGGATCGTGAAGGCGAGGTGCTGGTGGAGACAGATCCTGTTCGGCAGCATCGTTGGATTCTCCCAACAATGAAGCAAGCCCTCGGCCAAGTCTGCGTTCTCTAGACACGATTAAGCACCTCCATGCATAGTTCAATGTACGCTCGCGCACCTCGTGACTTTGGGGCGTGGTCGAGCACCGCCACTCCGTGACTGGGCGCTTCCGACACCGCCACGTCGCGTGGGATAACGGTCTCAAACACGACGTCACCAAAGAAGTCACGGACTTCGTCGTCGACTTCACGCGTGAGTTCAAGTGTGTGATCGTACATTGTTAGGACGATTCCGCCGAATTCCATTTCGTTGTCCGGGCGATCCATCACACGCCGGATGATTTCGATCATTTGCGTCAGGCCCTCCATCGCGAAGTATTCACACTGAATGGGCATGACAACTTCGGTTGAGCTCTGGAGCGCCGTCTCGGTCAGGTGACCTAGAGACGGAGGGCAATCGATCACGATCGTGGAAAAATCTTCTTTCAGTTCTGCGATGCGATCGGAAAATACTCGACGCCCCACAGGATCCCCGATCGCCAGTTGCCGAATGTCTTCAAACGACCGACAGCCAGGGAGCACGCACAGATTTGGCTCGTTGGAAGGACATAAATCGTCATGCCACGGGCCGCCATTCAATAGCGGATGGCGAACTGCTGGTCGCATGCCGAGGCCCGTCGTCGCGTTACATTGTGGGTCTAAATCAACTAACAGCGTCGACTCGCCTGACTTTGCAATTCCGGAGGAAACGTTGATCGCGGTCGTGGTTTTCCCAACGCCTCCTTTTTGGTTCGCGATGCAAAGTATGCGAGACACCTGACAAAGTCGCCCATTTGCGTTTAAATCGAGGTGCGTACATCCATTCCACACCGAGTTTTCGGCTGGGATTGTAATCAGATTTGCAAGGAATCGGGAATGGCAATCTTGCTTGCGAATCGGAGTGACGTGGTGTCTCCAGCACGTAGGCTGCTCCCGATGAGGCAGTTGTGGATCTTGCTAATAAAGATTCCGCGGGATTTCCTAGCGATGAGCGAGCCGCTGCTGCCAGTTTTCGTGGTGGCCTGGGTCACGTGGAGCGAGCCCCTGGAACTCGTTCAGTGCTCGGGGCTCGCTTCGCTCGACCGCCAGCCACCCATGTACGCCACACTCCGTAGATCTAAACGTTTTTGGCTTTACGGTTTCATGTGGAACGGTTTGAGTGCTTCACGAGCTTTTGGAGGAAAGTGTAAACATGGAAGCGTGTACTGCATTGGTGGAATGCGAGTTTCACGTGGAACTGGTGGAACAGGGTGAATGTGCAGTTTCACGTGGAACTGGTAGACCAGCTAGAAAAATCTGTGCGTGGGATGGCGGCCGCGGTCGAGCCGGAACGGTCGGATTCAGGACGATTAGCGGTGTTCGAATCGCACAAGCTGCTGCTTCACTCGTGCGGGTTAATTACCAAACCGCTCAGCAACTTCGGATAAAAATAGGTGCTTTTTGCAGGCATCCGTTCGCCGTGTTCGCTGATCAGCCGGATGTGGTCGAGCGTTGCGGGCATCACCAGAGCGGCTAATGGGTAATCAGTGCCATCGTCGTCGCCGTTGACAATTCCGTCGATCAGCTCTGAAACCAAGTGAACGTAATGTGGTTTGGGATGTCCTTCTTGGCCGAGTAGCGTATCGACAATCAGCCGATGCAGGATGCTGACTCCAAGACCGTGCCAATCTGTGCTGTGGTCGCTAGAGATCTCGGCCATTTTGTTTCGGCCGGCTTCGGTGATTTTTGCGACGACCCAGCGTTCGTCTTTTGCTGTGTATATCCCGATTGTGCCTTGATCGTCGGCAGCTTCGATTTCAGGCCAGATCGATTCAGCCAAGTGGCCACCGTCGCCGGCGATTCGGCAGCTGAAGTTTTCGCCAAGTTTGGAAACGATCTCATCAGAGCTGAACGCTTCGACTCCGCGGAAAAGTCGATGAGTTGGCAGCACGATCATGCCAGGATCGCTCATTCCGACACACATCATCAAGACGGCCTGAGCAGGATGCGTTTCGTCGAGTGAACCGCCGTTTGCTTCCGCCAATTCGTCTCGGTAATTGCACGCAGTTTCATAGCGATGGTGTCCGTCGGCGATGAATGTCGGGCGAGGTCCCATTTTTCCTTGTAGTGCCGTGATCGCGTTGACGTCCGAAACTGGCCAAATACGGTGGACGACGCCTAGGTGGTCGGTTGCCTCGATCGGAGTTTTGTCCGCGATCGCGGCCTCCAACTCATCCTGGACCTCGTTTTCCGGATCGGGATAAAGCCCAAAGATTTGGCTGAGATTGGCTTTGCACGCTCGCGTCAGATTCAGGCGGTCGGCCTTCGCAGACGCGTGGGTCTCTTCGTGCGGAAAGATTGTGCCTTCGCCAAATCGCTCAAGCACTGTCCGGCACATGAACCCTCGTCTCGTATATTCGACGCCAGCGTACGTGAAGACTTGATGGTAGACGTAAACCGCCGCTTCCGTTTCGAGCGCCAAGACTCCTTCGCTCCGCCAGTTTTTCAGGAACTTCGCGGCTCGAGTGTATCGATTCGATTCGTCGTCATCGCCTGGTTCGTCTCTGTTCAAGATCAGGCGGATTACGTTTGCCGGATGCTTTTTGTAAAGCTCATCGCGGAATTCTTCGTCGATGACGTCGTACGGAGGAGCAACCACATCGCTGAGAGATCCGACTTGGCCCAGATCGTAGCGAAGGCCGCGAAATGCTTGAATTTTTGGCATGGAATCTAGGTTGAACTTGTAGAAGGCTAAAAACTATCGTGGGATGCGCGAGCGAGCGTTTTGCGCTAACGAGAGACACCAGCAGTCAGCGACCAGGCGAGCGAAAATGCGCACAAAAAAAGCTCCGGTTGTTATCCCGGAGCTAGCAGTTTGTGTCAATGTGGCGAATGTACGTTTCGCCGAACCTGAATTCGCCATTAGTAGCGGTAGTAGTCAGGCTTGTACGGACCTTCGATCGGAACGTGGATGTAGTCAGCTTGCGCCTGGGTCAGCTTCGTAAGCTTCGCTCCCAGCTGGTCAAGATGCAGCCGAGCAACTTCTTCGTCCAGGTGCTTCGGCAGAACATGGAGCCCTACTTCGTAATTGTCGGATTCGGTCCAAAGTGCGATTTGGGCGAGCACTTGGTTGGTGAACGAGTTCGACATGA
>JAGQPC010000591.1 GCA_020426925.1 Planctomycetales bacterium
TTCTTTTCCTTCATTTCGCTTTCGGTTGCGGCGCCAACGTTTACCTTGGCAACGCCACCGGACAGCTTGGCGAGACGTTCTTCCAGCTTTTCACGATCGTAATCGCTTGTCGAGTTGTCGATTTCGCGACGGATCTGATCAATTCGAGCTTTGATGTCGGCAGGCTTGCCGGCACCTTCGATGATCGTCGTGTTGTCTTTATCAATAATGATCTTCTTGGCGCGGCCAAGATCTGAAATCGGCAGAGTTTCGAGGCTCAAGCCCAGTGCTTCGAAGACTGCGGTTCCGCCGCTGAGAATGGAAATGTCTTCCATCATCGCTTTGCGGCGATCGCCATAACCGGGAGCTTTCACAGCACAGCACTTGAAAGTGCCGCGTAGTCGGTTAATCACCAACGTCGCTAAAGCTTCGCCTTCGACGTCTTCGGCAATGATCAACAGCGGTCGGCCTTGTTGGACAACTGCTTCGAGAATCGGCACGAGGTCTTTAATGTTGGTGATCTTCTTTTCGAAGACCAAAACGTAGGCGTCTTCTAAAACGCATTCCATCGTATTGGGATCCGTCACGAAGTAAGGCGACAGATAACCTCGGTCGAACTGCATCCCTTCGACCCATTCGATTTCCGTTTCCAGGCCCTTGCCTTCGTCGACGGTGATGACGCCATCTTTGCCAACCTTTTCCATGGCGCTCGACAGCTTGTCGCCGATTTCCCGATCGTTGTTGGCCGCGATCGTTCCAACGTTGGCCATGTCTTCTTTGCTTTTGACCTTGATGGACATCTTGTGGAGTTTTTCGGTGATGTCGTCAACGGCTGTTTCGATACCTCGCTTCATCTGAATCGGGTTCACGCCAGCGACAACAGCCTTGAGGCCTTCGTTGAAGATTGCTTCGGCCATCACCGTGGCGGTTGTTGTTCCGTCACCAGCGACGTCGCTCGTCTTGCTTGCGACTTCTCGGACCATACGAGCACCCATGTTCTCGTAGACGTCTTCCAGGTCAATTTCTTTGGCAACAGTTACGCCGTCTTTCGTCACGGTCGGCGAACCAAAGCTCTTTTGCAGAATGACGTTTCGTCCTTTAGGACCCAACGTTACTTTGACAGCACGGGCCAGTTTTGACACACCTCGCCGGATGGCTTCGCGTGCTTCCTGGTCGAATGCGATGATTTTTGCCATTTAACTCAACTCCTCAATTTTATGTTCGTGTTTGCGGCAAAGCGTCACGCCTGCCGGGTTAATCTTGGATGCCGACGCTAGCCTTCGATAACGGCCAGGATTTCGTCTTCTCGCATCAGCAGCAATTCGTCGTCGCCAACCTTGAAGGTTTCACCCGCGTAGCTGCTGAAGATCACTCGGTCACCCTTCTTCACTTGAAGCGTGCTGCGGCTTCCGTCGTCAAGAAGCTTGCCATCGCCGATGCTGACAACAACGCCACGAGCCGGTTTATCTTTAGCGGAATCAGGCAGCACGATCCCGCCTGCTGTGGTGGTTTCCGCGTCTTCGCGTTCGACAACAACGCGGTCACCAAGAGGTTGAAGCTTGATTTTTGTTTTTGACTTTGTCGCAGTAGCCATGGATGGAACCCTCCCAGACCTAGCTATGAATTGCATAGTTGTTTATTCCGTTCGCGCCTGGGGCAGTTTGCTTCTGCCAAAAGGGCGCGGATTTCGCTAAGCCCGCTAACGGGAGCAACTGTAGGGCCAATTCTCCCTGGCACGGGATGCATGTCTGATTCAGCAATGCGTAACATGTTTTAATAAAACGCCTTACGAATCTTTAGAAAAGCAAATATTTCCTGGGGTTGCGATTCGCCGTCGCCCGCGCCGCTTAGCGCCACTCCGCCGCTGCCAAATTGACAGCGGCGGACAATTGATCTGATCTGTTGCAAGAATCAGAATAGAGGCCAACGACGAACAAGATGGGATTCCGAACGGGACAGCGATGGCGATCAAAGTTAAGTGTAAATGTGGTAAGGCTTTCGGAGCACCTGAAAATCTCGCTGGAAAGCGAGTGAAGTGCCCTGGCTGCCAGGACCCGGTGCTGATCCCTGGTGCCGCCAGCCCTGCAGCAGCCGCGAAAATAAAAGTCGCTTGCTCGTGCGGCAAGGCGATCGCCGTGCCAGCGACGTACGCTGGCAAAAAGGTTAAATGCCCGGGCTGCGGCGAACCGCTGCACGTACCAGCGGGTAAAGCTCCGGCAAAAGCCGCAGCTTCACCATCGGCATCAGCGGCCCGTGCCGACGGAGGAGTTGGCGACTTATTGGACGAGGCGGATTTGTCCGCGACAACAACTGGCCAGCGCTGCCCAAACTGCCGCAAAGACCTCGGGCCGGACGACGTCCTTTGCATCGATTGCGGTTATCGACTCGACAGCGGCAGAGTGATGGAAACGAAGCGGGTTGTCAAACCAACGGGCTTTTCGATGAGGGCCGGCCCAGCGAAGGAAGTCTCAGTCCCGAAAGACGTAGAAAGTTTGTGCAAGGGACTGCGATTCATGGGCTATTTGAACTTGGTTTGTGTTCTGATTCTTCTCATAGGATTCGTTGCATCCGTCTCGGGTGCGGCAGGCGAATTGCCCCCCGCGATTGCAGGAATAATCGCGGTGTTTGGTGTCGTCTACTTTGGCATAGCGTCCATCGGCGTATGGATTTTCTTTTTCGCTGCAAAAAAAGTCAAAGATGGAAGACCGTGGGCAAGGGTCCTATCAATCGTACTCGGAATCCTCACTCTCCCTATCGGCATCTACGTCCTGATCAAATCTTTCTCACCGGAAGTCGCTGCTCATTGCAGCGGCAGGTAAAAATCGAACGCTGAACATCTACGCTTGTGAGTACGGCGTGCCAAACACTGGTTGCTGTTGTGCGGCTGCGTGCTGCTGAACAGCTTGTTGGTACTGATACCATCGCCAGTAAGCCTGGTGCGACGCTTGCTTGTCACGTTCTTGAATGGCAAGTGCTTCAAATCGGAAAAGTAAAATCGCGGTCAATCCGAACGAAGGAGTCCCAATAAACGCTCCTTGCTTCAGCGAAAGGATAAAGCTGAATGCGAACAGAGCGGCCATGGCAACGGACATGCCTCGTTTGCTTGGGTCGCCCTTGTAGATTTTGATCGTGTTCAACCAAGACATGATTACCATGATGATGATGGTCGCGTACATGACGAATCCGACAGCTCCAAATTCACATAGAACTTCGACTGGCTGGACGTGGCAGTAGCTTCCAATGATGTCAGGATCCCACGACGCTGCACCACCAAGTCCAAAGATCCAGCGCTGCGGTCTTGTGAACCAGTAGGTGAACAACTGGCCGGCCATCGAAAATCGAGTCTCTTGGAACTCGCTGCTCATCTTTTCGACGTTCCAGCGGTCAAATGCGTCCAACGCCGACATGACAACAACTGTCAGCCCTGCGAACAGCGCCAGTCCAATAATCGCCTTCGCCGCACCACCCGCTTTCGATTTGGATTTACTCGCCCCATAGAATGCGACGGCCACAGCGAACACGGCCATCAACTGGCCTCGTGAACCAGATCGAACGATCAGATACAGTCCTGCAAAGACAACTGGCCATCGAATTAGCGACCAAACTCGCTGGATCCCTTTGAAGTTCATCAACAAGATAAGGAGTCCAACCTGTGCTCCCATTTCGGCAACGGCCAGCGGGCTAAGGCGATCGGTGTACTCACCAGCTTTGTCGAGCACCTTTACGTCGTGTTCAATCACGATCGTGCGTCCCCAATCGTGAATGCGAGTCCCCAGAATCAGCATCAACATGATCACTGAGCCCATCAGGATCGTCCCCATGAATGCTCGTTTGTAATCACTGTCTCGATAAACCAGTAAGGGAGCAAGAAACACCGATGACGCGATGTATGGCGCGTATGCTTGGCCAATCACCAGCGATTGAGTCGTGTTTGTCGACCAAAGAATACTGACATACGCGTAGATGTACATCGCATACACCAACTTCACGCCGTTTGGAAACGGATTCAATGGATTGTGTCCACGAAGGGCCACAAGTCCAACGCCAAGCAACGTGAGGACACCGACATAGAAATTCAGAAAAGTCGAGTTCACCACGAAGAATGGCATCTTCACTTGTGCCCACTGCTCGAATCCATACACGCAGAATGCCGCCGCAACCATGATCGCGGGGTGCTTGATGGAGTAGAGGGCTGTGATGCCGAGCAGAATAAACGCGACAATCAGAATCATAGGAACTCGCTATCGTACAACTACGGTACGGACTCGGTATTCATCGTGTGGGAAACCGTTCATTCTAGCGGCTTTCTGCAATAAAGCACGATTTGCTGAAGAACAGTTTTCCGTTGTAACGGCGGGACGCCACAGCATGATGCAATCACCGCGCCAACAGGAATTCCGGGCAAGTTTCCCGTTTTTTGCTAGGCTCAGGACGTCTTTTAACAACGACGTTGACGAATTGCTACGAGTACGCACCGTCGCAAAAAACGGTTCACGTCGTGCGGCCGGAAGAATCGTTGAGACCGCGAAGTACCCGAAGTACGAGCATTCGCCAGGTGCCGCAGCTATCTGAGAGCGATACTATATATCTAGTGACCTGTGGACATGGGGTTCCATGTAGTCCGTGCACCTTAATTTTCTCGTAGTGGAAGTTGCTAAACTTCCTGGCACACGGGAACGCGGGATCTTTAGCAAGATCCACTACGAGCTACTCGGAACCAAGATTCATTGGGTCCTAGGTTGGGTGCCACCGGCTGTGCCAGTGCACTGAGGGCTTGACTTAGTGGATCTGGAAGCGGCGGTCGGACCATTAGGCCTTTCGAGTTTGACGGACGTCAGCGCGTGCTGCCTGGCAGCGGAATACGAGAAAAAAGGAAAATACGATGTCATCAGAAACCTCCATCGATTCGCAAGATTCGCAACGTGATTCCAACGATCAGGAGTCTTTTGCAGAAACGGCCTTGAAGCTTGGAGGGAAAAGCGCAGACGAAGCTCGCCGCACAGGCGTAATCGACAGCGCAGACGACAATGTCGAATCGCTGTTCAAGCCTGAATATCAGACCGTCAACAGTCCGGCCCACCGAGCGGTTTGGGATCGAGGCTTGGCGGTCGAGCTCTATCAAAGTGTCCCGTCAGAAGCGGCCGCCGATGTCCGAAAAGTCATGGACGATTCACTCGCTGTGGCTCGACGCCATGTCGAAGAGAAAACGCTGCTCGATGAGAACAAAAAGATCACGCAATCGGCGCTAGATGACTTGGCTCAGGCGGGATATTGGGGATTGCTCGTCGATCGAGAATACGGCGGAGCAGGCGCCGAGTTCCGAAACTTCGCTCCGTTCCTAACACGCATGGCGATGGTCGACCCGACGGTTGCAGGATTAGCGTCCGTCCATGGATGCATTGGGGCGGTTGATCCTGTTCGAGGTTTTGGAAACGAAGAACAAAAGAAACGATTCCTGCCGAGACTCGCGAGTGGCGAACGTCTTTCTGCTTTTGCGCTGACCGAACCTGCAGCCGGATCCGACTTGACTGCTCTGCGAACATGCGCGGTGCGCGACGGAGATGACTTTGTCGTCAACGGCGAAAAACTGTTTATCACCAACGTCGTTCCAGGTCGAACGATCGGCCTCGTCTGTCTGATCGAAGACAAACCGGCCGTTTTGATCTGCGATTTGCCCGACCAAGAAAACGAAAACTTTCAGCTCCAGAAATACGGGCTTTGGGCGCTCAAGCACACATACAACCAAGGCATTATCTTTAAAGACTTCCGTGTTCCTGCCGAGAACCTGCTGGAACCGAAAAAAGGAAACGGCCTGACCATCGCTTACCATGGCTTGAACCTTGGCCGAGTGGCGTTGTGCGCCAACGCGGCTGGAACGATGCGTTTGATGATGGCCAGCATGATTCCATGGGCCAAGTTTCGCGTGACCTACGGCGAAGCAATCAGCACTCGGGAGCTGGTGACTCGGCGATTGGCTCAAATGGCAGGAATGATTGTGGCATGTGATGCGCTGGTAGAATGGTGCTCACAGCTGATCGATAAAGGCTACCGTGGCGAAATGGAATGCATCATCGCGAAGATCTTCGGAAGCGAAGCACAAAAGGAAGCCGCAATCGAACTGTTCATGAAAACGCACGGTGGTCGCTCGTTCCTGCACGGTCATCTGTTCGGCGACAACGTGCATGAGTATCTCGCGCCGTGCATTTACGAAGGCGAAGGCGAAATGCTCGGCATGGCGTTCTTCAAGTCGTTGGTCAAGCATCACGGTACGACGTTCTTCGAACCGATCGGAAAAGCGCTTCAAAAGGCCGGCATCAAGAAACCGAATCCGCTGAATCCGATGCACGCGTGGGCGCTGAAAGGGGCACTCATACCGTACGGCAAGTGGGTTTTGGGCGAAAAACTGAAAGGCAAACCACGCGTCGATTTGCCATCGAACATGCCTCAGCATCTTCGTGCTCACGCCGAATTCGCAGCCGAGAAGTTACAAAAGAGCCCACTCGTGATCAGCGGCACGATGCAGAAGCACCAACTCGCTTTGGCTGATCGCCAATGTCGCATGTCGGACCTCTCATCGCGAATTCAGAATCTCGTCATCATGCTTTGCACGAGCTTGTACGCAGCTCGCCAAGGCGACGAAGTGATTCGAGCGGCTGCTGGCGTGATGTGTGACGAGCTTAAGCGCAAGATCACTGGTCGTCACGCAACGGACCGCGAATTCCGCTCGGCCACAAAACTCGGATCGGTGATTGTTGATGGCGGGTTCAAATCAATCGCCGGATTGAATCCAGACGAGATCATGATGTCTTACGATCAGTGAGTTCATACAATGCGCTGGGTAATGTAGCTGCGTAGTCATGTAAGGTCAGCAGCGGTTCCCGAACCGAGCCCTCTCGTTCTTTTGCTGGGTGGAATTGCTGCGCTAGTTCGTCGCCGCTAAGTAGCTCGCTTAGTCAGGCGCAGCAGCCGGATGCAAATTAGCAAGCCCTCGACTATTTCGTCGAGGGTTTGTTCTAGTTTATTAACGCGCGTTCTCGTGCTCTGAGATGACTGTCGCTGGGTTGGCAGCGACCTGCGTTTGCGCTATGGCTTGAAACGATAGCCAATATACGGAACTGTTTGGATAAAGTCGCTGAAGATGCCCAGCTTGTCGCGGAGAGACCGGACGTGCGTGTCGATGGTTTGGGTCGTGACCTCAGCTTTGGGGCTGCTGATTGTGTCGACGATCTGACGACGAGTGTAAGGCTTATATGGCTTTGCTGACAGAAAACAGAAAATCCGATACTCGATCAGAGACAAATCGATCGGCCGTCCGACCAGGCGAACCATGTACGGACGCATCGGTGAGGCGAGCTCGTCGATTTCGGCGTCGCGTTTTTTTTCTTCTTCGCGAATGACCGCAATCTGATCGACTGCTTCATTAAATGTTTCGGTTTCTACTGATCGATATTCCATCGCGAGCACCTGGCCTGGCGAGTACGCATTGTTGATATTCTACCTGGACGCTCGCGCCAGACCAATTGCGTGTGAATTCTTCTAGGATCGGCAACAGGCCACCTGGACATTCAGTTTCGTAGACAACCAGTTTCGCAAACGAGGGGATTGTTGGATCCGTTCAAGCATCGACGACCACGGTTTTCCCGCCCTTTCCGAGCGAAACGCCGATCACGACATATTCGACATCGGTTTCCCCAACATTCGCCATGTCGTGCTGTTCGCCAGGTGAGACAACTAACATATCTCCCCGCTGCAGAGTGTGCAGTTCATTGTCGACTCGCATTTCTGCGTGGCCACTGATGATGATGAACGATTCTTCCATGTCTTCGTGGTAGTGCAGCTTAAATGACGATCCTACGGGCAAGCGAGCCCAATTGATCATCTGCGGACGACCATCCAGCATTTGTTCTTTTGTTGCCAGCACTCGTTTGAGGACACCTGGCTTGTTGGGATCTTCGTGCGACGCGGGAACGTAATCCAAATCCGTTGAGCGAACGATTCGCATGCTGTGCTTTCTATAGCAGTTTAATCGAACAGTGAAAACGCGGTGACATTGCCGTGAGCAATCGCGATTGCGAAACCGCCGTCGCGAACAATGCGTTGAATCTCGCCGGCTTCCGGGATCGCTGTGATCGCTCCTTTTTTTCCGGTGAATCGATCAAACGCGTCGATCACTTCGCCGCGAGGAACATACAGCTTGTTTCCGATACTGAAGATGTTTTCCACCGAACCCGTGACTGCATTCTCCCACAGCAGTTTTCCGGACTCTCGGTTGATGCAAATCAGATTGCTCTTTTGCTTTTCGTGAACGTAGACATTGGTCCGGTCGGTGCCTACGATCGTTCCGGAGATTCCTTCTTGCTTCCAACGCAGCTCTCGAGTGTCTTCGTCAATGCAGCTCAGTTCGTTCAATTCCGGATCCATCAGGAAGACTTGTAAGTTGTCCACGACGGAACTGAGCGGCGTTGCGTTAACGCCAAGATACTGACTTGGAAATCCGCGAAACGCGAGGCCGCGCCGTCGCAAGTCATTCGGGTCTAACGTCGCTTTTCGCTTGACTTGGTACAGCCAATTCACGGACTGCTGACGAGTGTTGACAGATATTGCGACTTCACCACACGCAAACACGTAGAGTCGATCACCACTTGTCGACAATTGAACGTCACGCCCAACCGATCCAGAAAAAATCAGGTCAATGCTACCAAGCTCCATCGACCAGAGCGGCCTACCATCTTTTTGACTGAGCGCATGGAGCGTCAGCTGATTGGATTCCTTTGGTGTACTGACCACAAACACGGTTTCGCCAATGACGACAGGGTCCGCTAAGATTTGTGCTTCCTGCAGAAACTCGTCTGCAGACCAGAGCAGTTTGCCGTTCGAAGCATCCAGCGCATGGATAGTCCAATCGACCGACTCGATACCTTGGATCGCATTCATCCGGTTCAATCGCACAATAAAACTTCCGTCACCAACAGCCGGAACAGAATTCGTCGAAATCGGAATTGGCGGAGCGATAATCTGACCGTTCAAATTCAGCCGACGAATGAGAAATACTTGGTTCGCGCGATTTGACAAAACCGTGCGGCTTGGCGCAGGTGCTTCGCCATATTCGTGAATCCATGTGAGTTTTGCCGTCCGGCGATTAAAACCAGCGATCGCATAACCTATGTGAACAACTCCGAATTCACGGTTTGCCGCGTACGAAATCGGCAGTCCTTTTTTTTCTGCATTCTCAAGTTCCGGCCAGTAGGCGGACCAAGCCCATGTCTTCGAATCGTCAGGACGAAATTGCTCTGCGTCAGCGATTTCCTCGGTTTGTGCTTGGTGCGACATCAAACTACCGACAAAATCTCGGACGAGCATTTCATTCCCACCGACGACTGTCGTCTGTTCGCCGAATCGGTCGATCAACTTGACGCACGCCTCACGCAGCCTTTGAGGGGCATTCATGTGGCTGAGCGCCACGGCCCGTTTGAGCAGCACGCGTTGCTCGGAAACGTCGGTCGCGTCGTGAAGTAACGCTCGCCCCCAGACGATTGCCGCGTCGTGATAGTTTCCCGATTCAAACAGTGCATCGCCTAGATGGTCGGCAAATCGATGACCAAAGGACGACACGCCGTAGCGACTATGAAGTTGATACAATTCGTCGACGCTGGTGATCGATTCAATGTCCTCAAGTTCTTGCTTCGCCCGACTGTCGACGTATAGCCGAACTTTGTCCAAGCCTTCCGGTGGCAGATTTCGAAGCATTTGATCGCACCATTGCCCGACCGTCATCCACATACCTTTGTCGGTCGGGATCATCTGGTTGCGGACACCGTCGAGCTGCTCGTCGATCAGCCGAAACATGTTGAGCCACTTTTCGTTTTGGCGATGCTCAACTAGTGCTTCTAAAAAGTCGAACGCTTTGAAGTCGAATTTTGGTCGGAAGGCTGACGTTTTCAGCGAATCTTGAAATGCCTTGCGAAGTTGTTCGGGGGACATGTCTAATTCGGCTGCTGCGCTGACCTGCCACATTGACGCGATCGAAACAATCGCGAGCGTCGCCAATCGTTTCCAGCTTTTTCTAAAGCGCACGTTGTCTCCCCACTTCACGATCTGACGGACGGATTCACGCTAACAATTGTTTGCGCCGGTCCTCCGATAAGCATGGTTTCTCTGACTAAAATGGTAACGTACGAGCATCACTGTGCGAACGTGCTAGTCCACCACGTTGCAATAAGTCGCGTGCGTGCAGCGTAACAGCGTTTTGACCCAGTATATAAGGAATAATTTCGTCTTCTTGTCACAAATTGCACCGCGCCGCGGGTAATTGTGCGGAGTAGACTCGGTGCCGGCGGCTAGGATCAACAACAAATGCCCAACGAATTAGAAGATTCTGATGAGACGCTCGACCTGATCGACCGAGCTCAGGCCGGTGATCGCGACGCATTTGATTTGCTGTTCCAGCGATATTCGGACGAATTATATCGGTTCGTTAATCTGAGGCTCGATGCGAGAATTCGTAGCAGAGTCGCGGCGAGCGATATCGTTCAAGACACGCAACTCGAAGCTTTCCGCCGGTTTGTTGATTACTGCCAACGCAAGCCGATGCCGTTTAGAGTCTGGCTGCGAAAGAACGCTTACGAGCGCCTTCTGAACGTTCGCCGTGATCATGTGCAAACTGCAAAACGAGCGATTGGCCGCGAACAGCCTCTGTTGGACGAATCTTCAGTGCTGCTGGCAGGGAAGATGTCAGACAGCATGACGAGCCCCAGCGAGCGAGTTTCGAAGCTGGAATACCGCGAAGCCATCGCCATAAAAATACAATCGATGAGCGAGGACGACCGCAACGTGTTGCTCATGCGTCACGTTGAAGGGATGTCGCACCAAGACATCGCGAACGTCCTTGGAATCGAACACGCGACTTCCAGAAAACGTTACGCTCGTGCATTGGTCAAATTGGAAATGCTACTTCGTGAAAGCGGTTTCGACCAATCCAAGTAACAATTCGAAAATAGGTTCGAAACAGGTTAGAGTAACACGTCGGATGAACATGGAAGTGCAGCAAAGTTGGAACGCGCGATAGGAATGACACCGCTGGAATTGGATTATGAAGCCCGCGAAAAGATTTGACGATTCCGACTTCGAATCGCTACTCGCCCATGTCGCGGACGAGTACAGCGAAAAGCTATCGGACGGTGAACAGCCGGATATCGAAGAGTACGCGCGAATGCATCCCGCGATTGCAGACGCGATCCGTCGAGTCTTGCCCGCGATTCATGCGCTCGACAATTCATCGTCTTCTGCGACACCGCTTGCGCAACAAGCTGGTTATGCTCCGCACGAAACGCTCGGCGACTTTCGCATTCTGCGCGAAATCGGGCGAGGCGGGATGGGCATCGTCTATGAAGCGGAAGAGCAATCTCTCGGTCGATCGGTCGCGTTAAAGGTTCTTCCGTTTACCGCGATGCTGGACGAGAAACAGCTGACGCGGTTCAAGAACGAAGCTCGCGCCGCCGCAACGCTTAGCCATCGCAACATTGTCCCAGTCTATTCGTTCGGCGCGGAAGGAAGTGTTCATTATTACTCGATGAAGTACATCCGCGGCCAGAGCATGGCCGAATTGATTCGGGACCTGCAAATTGCAAAGGGAGACACGAACGCCGCGCAAAAACGGATCGCAGGCACACTCACCACGGTCAACCTCGGAAGCGGATTAGACGCATTGTCTCGATCTGCAGCCGTGCGCGACGCGATGCAGAAGCAGGACGGAGGTACTGTTCGCGGGAATCAGGCGTCAACGCACGATGAACGTCGTGCGCGCGAATCGGTTGGCCATGCCCAAGGGACTCCAGCTCACGAAGCGATGAGCACGATCGCAGACGGATTACAATCGGATACGATTGGTGCCGAGGCGCCTTCGAATTCGTTCAGGTTCTACCGCAACGTCGCCAATCTTGGAGTGCAAGCCGCGCAGGCACTCGATCACGCTCATTGCCAAGGTGTGCTCCATCGTGACATCAAGCCAGCAAATATCATGGTCGACCGCAGCATGCACTTGTGGATCACCGACTTCGGGTTGGCACGGCTTGGTGACGATGCCGGTGTTACGATGACCGGCGACCTGCTGGGAACGGCTCGCTACATGAGCCCCGAGCAAATCTTGGCAAAACGTGTCGTCATCGATCACCGCGCCGACATCTACTCTCTTGGTATCACGCTCTACGAGCTCGCCACGCTGCAAGTCGCCTTCGATGGAGAAGATCGCTACGAACTGTGGCGTCAGATTTCGTTTGAAAACCCAACAGCTCCGCGAAAACTCGATGCTCGATTGCCCGTAGAATTAGAAACGATCATTCTGAAATCGATCGAGAAAAATCCGAGTGATCGCTATCAAACCGCCGCGGAGCTCGCCGACGATTTACAGCGGTTTCTCGACAACAAACCGATCAAAGCAAAACCACCGACTGTGATTGGCTCGGCTGCAAAATGGGCGCAGCGACATCAGACTTTTGTCTGGAGCACGATGGCCGTGATGGTTGTTCTGATTGGGATTCTTGCCACCAGCACGTTCTTTATCACGGGTGCATATCGAGCGGCTCAATCGCAAACGGAACGAGCCGAAACGACACTGCAGCTTTTGCGTGATGTGCTCGACACTGAGATCATTGGGCAGATCGAGAAACTGAAAGACGCCCCGGGCATGACACAGGAACAACACAAGCTCCTGCTGCGACTGCGCACGTTTTACGAACAATTGCCAAAAGACGATTTCAAAGACGACTCTCTGTTCCATGACTCGGTGCAGGCAAAGCTCCGGCTCGGTGACATTCACGCCATTTTGGGACAGCACGGTAAGGCCATTTCCGCGTTCGAGGACGCTGTCAGCTCTGCAGAACAACTTTGTGCTCGTGCTTCGAATCCAGAATACGAAGCGACGCTTGTTCTCGCACTTAGTGGTCTGGGCCAGGCACAGCTGGCGGTTCAAGAACGCGAATCGGCTATACGCTCTCATACGGCGGCGAACGAGCGAATCGAAAAGCTGATGGTCGCGAACAAAGACAACTTGGCGATACAGCGACTTGCCGCCGAAAAGATCCACCTTCCGATCGCCATGATGGAAACAAAACCTCGCGACAAAACGTTTCGTTCCACGATTGCAGAGTTGTCGGAGCTCGCAAAACGTTTTCCAGAAGAAAGCTTGTTTCCAGACGCG
Organism: Planctomycetales bacterium; assembly: GCA_020426925.1. Lineage (GTDB taxonomy): Bacteria > Planctomycetota > Planctomycetia > Pirellulales > Pirellulaceae > JAGQPC01. Next base: position 13,175 of record JAGQPC010000591.1, read on the forward strand.
ATGGCAAAGGCACAGATTTCGCTGGGCGGTCTGTTGCAATCGCAAGGACGATTCACCGAAGCAGAATCGACTCTGCGTCTTGCCATCGAGACACAAGAACAACTCAGTAGGCGATACCCGACCGATCCTGCGTTTACGTTCCAGCACGCCAGTGCGCTTAGCCACCTCGCCGTATTGCTGCAAAAGCACGGCGATTACGAAGCGGCACTCAACACGACTAATCAAGGCATCGAATACCTCGGGCGATTGACGAAACAGTTTCCTGATCGAGTCAACTTTCGAACGGCGCTGGCACAATTGCAGAATGATTTGGGATCGCTCTACTCGCGAAACGACAAAGCAGAAGAAGCCGCGGAACAATTCAAGAACGCGATCGCGATCTTGGAGCCGCTGACGGTTTCTGCGCCAGAAACGCCTAGTCATCGGTACAGCCTCGCGACGAACCTCAACAATCTTGGAGCGGTCACTGCCGCCACGGACAGCGCGTTTAGTCGTGAGTGCAAGAGGCGAGCACTACAGCTGTTCAGCTCGCTTGCAACTCGCTATCCGCACGACGCACAGTACCGCTTCAGCCTTGCAGTGTCTCACGCAAACGCGTCACAAGGTATCGACCGAGCTGAGCGATTGCGCGGGATCGGCAAAGCTATTGAAATCTTGGACCGGCTGACAGTGGAATATCCGGAACGCGTTGCTTACTCTAACTACTTGATTCGCTACAAGACGGAACTCTGCCGTGAGCTGAATTTGGCGGGACGCAAGGCCGATGCAGAAGCGGAATTCCAAGACGTGATGAAGCTGTCGAAAGCTCACCGAGATCGAAATCCGGAACCGCACGAGGCCGACGACGTCAGTTCTGTCACTCGCGCCGAATTATCGTGGCAGTTGGGGAAAGTGGAAGAAACCGTTTTGGAACGGGAAATCGCCATCAACGGCTTTCGGTTGCTGCTTGAGCAAAAGCCTGACGACGTCGCCTACAAGACCGACCTGTGCAGCCAGCTGAAACGAATCGCCATCGCGCACCTAAGTCTCGGACATTACGATCAAGCGTTGGAGTACTGTCACGAGTCGATCACACTCAACAAGCAGCTCAGACACGATTTTCCGGAAGACGCAAGGTTCCTGCAAAAACTCAGTCGCCGTTACGACTTGTTGGCCGTGCTTCACTTGCGAAAAGGCAATTTCGAGCAAGCGGAAGATGGGCTTCGCATGAAGCTGGATACGATCCAAACGCTGTCGGAAGAGTTTCCAGGATCGCACATCACAACGCAATCGATTGTTGAAACGCACTTGCGTCTAGCACACCTGATCGACGAATCCGATCCATCGCGAATCGACGACGCTTGCGACGAATTAGTTCTGGCGTATGACCGAGCGAACTTGGCTCAATCGGCTGTGCTGAAATTGCTTGTTCGACTGCATCACGGGGCGTTGTTGAACCGTCAGCAGCAATTTGATCTGTCACGGCCGATGCTGGTCGAGGCATTGTCGATTGCTCGCGAAATTGAACGCCGTTTGATGAGCGACGACATTCAAAGCCAAATTGCGGTGACAAAGGCACTGTGGCAGATTGGCGCCGAGTTTGCGAGAGCCGGTGACGAACAGCAAGCTTCCGAATTGCTAACGTCACTGACGAGCATGTCGCACGCGATTCGTTCGCTTCGCAGTCTGCAAGCTTGGGGAATTGCGAATTGGCCCGAAATCGCGGACGAACACTTGGAAGTGGCTCTGGTTCTTTCACAAAATGGTATCGACGAAGAACCGAACAACGGAGCGCGATGGCTTAACCACAGTTTTGTGCAACTCAGGTCCGGCCAAATTAGCGAAGCAACAGCAAGCCTTGAGCAGGCCGAGCAGCTCAACGCGATCACGATGGCAGGAAAGCTCATGCAGGCCATTGCTTACGCTCGCGGAAATGACAAAGCGATCGCGGAGCGTCATTTCACGGAAGTCAAAGACGCCGTCCTGTTCGGCGATGCGTTCCGGCTATTTGAAATGCGAGACCTGCGCGACGAAGCAGCCAACGCGATTAGCCAACTTCAATGAAACTACTTGATCAGCAACTATTTGACCTTTGTAAAGTGGGCGATGAAATGCGTTTGACTATGAAGACTAAAACGGCACTGTGGATCGTGGGACTCACTGTGGCTTTTTCAGCCAGCACATCATTCGCAATCGATCGAATGTATTGGTCAGATCGAGGGCAAAACACAATTATGCGGGCCGACTTAGACGGCACGAATCCTGAAGTGTTAGTCGATGGGCTTTCGGAAGCTCGAGGCGTCGCGGTTGATTACGAAAACGGCATGCTCTATTGGGCGGACAACGGTACCAATGAGATTCAACGCAGCATGCTGGACGGCTCGAACGTTCAGACGATCGTTTCGAATAACACGCTTCCCACTGAGCAGCAGCTCTCGTTCCCAGCAGGCGTTGCACTCGATGTTCCGGCCGGCAAGGTCTACTGGGCCGACGCAACCAAAGGACACATTCAACGCGCAAACCTTGACGGCTCCAATGTCGAGATCTTTGTCGAAATGGATCAGGACGCTCCGTACTTCGTGACCGCCGATTTGGAAAACCAACATCTCTATTGGACCGACCAAGGTTCAGGAAAACTGAACCGAATCGATCTAGACGGCCAGAACTTGGTAACGCTGGTCGAAAACTTGCCGCTGCCGCGCGGAGTCGATATCGACTTACTAGGCGGCAAACTTTACTGGGCTGATCGAACTAACGATGTTGTTCAACGGTCCGATCTGGATGGCAAAAACATAGAAACGCTTTTTGAAGCGACGCCGACTCGAGCGGCTCCTCACGGCGTCGCGGTCGACAGTCGTCGCGGTCATGTTTATTGGGTCGACAACGGACTGGTAACGCTCAACCGAATGGACCTTGACGGCGCAAATCCAATGATCATCTACAGCAGCGACAGTGGCCTCCTGGAGCGGCCATGGCAAATCACGCTCGACCTTCGGAACGGCACGTGCCGCTGGGACGCGACGTCGTGCGATGTCACCTCGCAAGCCGAACGAATTGATGCGCTTGCGCAGGCAATCAGGGACGGCTCAAATGATTCGCAGTTCGACTTGAATCGAGATTCGGTCGTCGACGCGTCGGATCGCAAGTTTTTGGTCGAATACCTTCTATCCACAGTGCCTGGTGATTCGAATCTAGACGGCTACTTCACGTCCAATGACTTTGTGACCGCGTTTGCTGAGGGCGCATACGAAATAGACGTCGACAAAGTTACCTGGCAAGGAGGCGACTGGAACGGAGACGGCAAGTTCACGTCGACCGATTTAGTTGTCGCATTTCAATCAGGACGCTACGAAGAAAACCAACCTGCACCAGTCGCCGTTCCCGAACCCTCTGGCGCGATTCCGTTCGCGTTGATTGTGTTAGCCTGTTACACTCCACGCTCCGTCAGGAAACCCGCACTCGCCAGATGAACAGCCGCGAAAAAGACGAAAGAAGCTGAATAGTGATTGAGCACACTGCGGTAGCTGGGCGTTGATTGAAGTTTTGGCCGATTTCTTGAAAAGACACTGAGCGGCCTGAACCATTATCTACATTTCCGCCGGCCTGTTGATCAAAGATCGCCACTTCGTCCTGTGGCTTTGTCCGGGGTGCAACAAGTGCCTTTCGCATATTTCGTCTATTTCGCGGTTCTCTCCGTTCGTTGGTGCAGCATGCGCGCTGCTAGAGCAACCGCTCACACCATCAGCGCAAAGTGTTTTTTGAAACTGTTTTGAAAGAGTGTTTTGCGTTTTCCCGCGCACATCGTTACCTTAGGTAACGAATTTTGGGCAGAGCAAGTGGCATTTGGCGGAACAGCGATTGGAGGTGTTGTTAACAGTTGCTCATTTTGCGTAGTGGAGCAACTAACGAGTTGGAAGCCTGAATTTGTGTAGGTGCTATGATGAATCGACATTTTTGTGCGCGGGGAAAATGTGCCCTCTTGCTGACGGTGGTGTTTGCTTGCTTTGGCCAATCTCGGCTTGCCATGGCGGGGTATGTAGAGGAAGTCGAGGCCGACGAACCATTTATGTGGTGGCGGCTGGACGAGCCGGAGGGCGAAGACTTTGCCGAGAACTCCGGTGACAGTGGCATTGAAGGCGGCGAATATATCGACGTTGAACTCGGAGTTCCAGGATTAATCGCCACCGAACCTAACAACACTGCCGCTCGATTTGACGGAGAGTTCGCATTGCTGTCAGTGGTCAATGGAGATGGCTACAACACGGGTGGACCCTGGGATGAAAAGACGGTGGTCTTATGGTTTCAAGCTGATGAAACGGACGGCGACTTTGAGCAAAGCATCTACGATCAGGGCGGCACGACGCGAGGGTTGAACGTTTTTGTCTACGATGTGCAGGTCTTCGTCGGCGCGTGGAATCGAGCCGCTGGTGACGGAGGCGGAGTTGCCAGCCCATGGCCTTCGGACAATGCCGGTATGGAAATCTCGACTGTCAGCGCCCCCATTGAGGCGGGTGAAATCTATCAGGTTGCGCTAGTGATGGACGGCGACCTGGAAGGTTTAGAAGGAACGTTAACGGGTTACCTGAACGGTGTGCCGATCGGAACTGAAGACGGAATTGGCGGTCTCTTCGGCCACTCGAATGGCGGCGCCATCGGAGGCCAAGTCAGCCAGGGCGCCTTTCCCGGCAAAAACTCAGTAGCAGCTGACGCGCCGGATCAGGCATTCGCTGGAGTGATTGATGAAGTGGCGATGTACAATGTGGCCTTATCGGCTGAGCGGATCGCCGCGCAGTACGCAGCCGCGACGGGCAACGTGGTCGGGACTCCCGGCGACTTCAATAACGACGGCATCTTGGATGCGTCCGATATCGACATGCTGTCTGCCGAAATTCGCGGAGGCTCGAATCCACCCGCTTTCGATTTGAACGACGACAACCTCGTCGATTTCCAAGATCAACGCATGTGGGTGGACGTTCTGAAGAACACTTATCTGGGTGATGCGAACCTTGACGGGGAATTCAACAGCAGTGACTTCGTGCGAGTGTTTACCGCGGGCGAGTATGAAGACGGTGTTGACGGCAATTCAACTTGGGAAGAGGGTGATTGGAACGCAGACGCCGACTTCGACAGTGGCGACTTCGTGGCCGCCTTCACCGCCGCCGGCTACGAACAAGGTACTCGCGGAGCTGCGGTCGTACCTGAACCGTCATCGCCGCTACTGATCGTCTTCGGCCTGACGTTGCTGCTTCTCTTCGGTCGTCGCGTTCGCTAACCGGCGATACAATTTGCATCTTTGATCGTGCCCAATAACTTGCTGGGCACGATTTACCTAACACAACATTAGCGGTCGATCCGGTTCCCACCTGCCACTGTCATAAAGTGAAGTGGGTCCCAAAAACTGGACCAGTGAATAAGGTGTGAAATCACGTTTTGAAAGTGTTTTTTCGGCGGGTGGACCGGTGCATGGCAAGGATGCGTCGCTCGCTTGGAACCAAGTCAAAAGCAAAGGTAGTGCTGGCTGCGGTCCGCGGTGACTCGACGTTGTCACAATTGGCTTCGCAGTTTGGAATCCCTGTAATCAAGTTCCTTCCTGGAACAAGCAACTGTTTGATCATGCAGGCGAGCTGTTTGAAGATGGGCGTCAAAAGAAGAAGGAAGCCCAATAAACCGATGGGGATGAACTGCACGTGTAAATAGGCTGGATCAAGACGGAACCGGAATAGTCGAAAAAAGGTTTCCCAGTTCGCCTACCGGAATATCAGTTAGTGGATTCGTCACTTTCGCAGAGAAAACGCGGGCTGATTGTCCACACCCGCATCATCGTTGTCGAACACGACAATCAATCGCTGGCACGCTTACCCAACCGAGAAGCGTTCGAAACCGCGTAACGCGAATTCTTTGTGCACTGCAGGCCTCGCGCGAGCGGTTTGAGGACGCCGAATTCAAATGTCAAAAAACTGACATTGTGTGGATTACGACGAATGACGTAAGATTTGCCATACGACGCCCGACGTAAATAAGTGGAGACAATCAATGGCAAAGGATCTGCCTTCGATCGGCGAACTGGAAATTCAAGTCCTGCAATGTTTTTGGGATAGCCAGCCATGCACGGAACGGCAAGTGTGGGAAGCGATTTCCTCTGACCGTGAAGTCGGGCGAACGACGGTTCTGAAAACGATCCAGCGGCTGGAATCGAAGGGGCTTCTAAAGCGTCTCGCTTCGAAAAGCCCTGTGCAATTCAAAACGACCGTCAAACGACATCGCGTCTTGCCGACATTGGTGAAACGTTTCGTCGACACGGTCCTCGGCGGTGCTTCAGACCCGATCGTTGCGTACCTAGCCAACGCAAACGATCTGTCCAGCGATGACATCAAAACGCTAACTGAACTTGCAGCTCGCTCACGCGCAAACCACGGCGAGAAAGGGTCGACAAATGAATGAGCTGATCACAAAGCTGAACGAATTATCAGACGTCTGGTTTCACGCAATGCGAACCGCGACCTTGCAGTCAATCGTCGTGCTCGTCGTCGCGTGGAGCTTTGCAACAATGGTTCGGCGATTTGGACCGCGCGTCGTTTTTTGGGTTTGGACGGCCGCCGCAGCGAAACTGCTGGTGCTGGTCGTTTTTCCTTTGAGCATCGCAATCCCAGTCACGACAAGGATAGAAACAAAACCTGACGTTCAGATCTCGCGCCCCGCAGATCTAGCGTCCTTCGCTTCAGAGCCGTTGCCGGCGAAAGAGGCTCCTGCAGCATCTCACGCTTTTCGCCGTCACTCAACGTGGAAAACACATCTGTGTGCAGCTTGGTGCGGTCTTATCGCTGTGCAGCTAACTCTGATCGCGAAACGAAAACGCAAGCTGATGCGTCTGTTGGATTCATGCCGGCCAGCAAAGCAGTCCCTACAAGAAATGGCTGATCGGTTAACCCAAAAGGTCGGAGTCACCAGGAACGTTCGGGTGCTGTGCGGGAACGTTGCAGTTCCGTTCGTAACAGGAATCCGCAGGCCAGTTGTCGTATTGCCTGAGTCCTTTGACGCTCTTCAACGATCAGAACTATCACTGGTGCTAACGCACGAGTTGGCTCACGTAGCACGCAATGATTTGATTTGGGTCTGGATTCCCACGTTCGCTCGAATGGTCTTCTTTTTCAATCCGGTCATGTACGTGATTCAGTCCGAAGCGATACTGTGCCGAGAATCGGCGTGCGATCAGATTGTGATAAAGCATGGCGCTGTTGCTGGCGAGTACGCGAGCGTCCTGCTGTCAATGAACGCCAATGTCAAACCTAGTTTTGCGTAACCTCTCACCAACTTCATTTAGGGAGTCGACAATGGATTTTCGACAAGCTCAAGTAGAACCATGGACGCTGTCCGTCGCCAATCGTCAATCAAAACGCTTTTGGACGCGCCGGCTTTCGATGCTTCACTCGCCGCGGCCGGTGACATTCCTTTCAAGGCTCACGCCGCTGTGTTTGTTCGCAATTCTCGCGTTGCCGTGTGTAAAACTGACGACAGCCCGAGCAATTGAAATCGAAGAACAGGTCGTCGGAAAGGACCATCTTGTACGCAGCATGTCATCGGACAAACGAAATGTCGAAATTGCCCCTCGCCCCAAAGATGTCGCCATTCTGAAAACTGGCACCACGTCTCGCATCATGCTGACAGTTGGAAAAACAACAACTGTGACGTGCGACGGACCGATCGTACTTTCGGAAGACGCGATCGATTCGATACAACTCAAGCAAACCGGCGAGAACGAGTACTCGGTCGTCGGAAACAAGACTGGCGTGTTTCACGCGACTCACGGAAAACAGCCCATCACGTTACTTGTGGTTGTCGATGCCACAGAACTTCGCCAGAAACTCAAAGCTCAAAAGTTCAATAAGGTTGAGGTAACGCCGGTCGTTCACGGTGTAGTGCTACAAGGCCAAGTTGGCTCTCCAGAACGTCTCGCGGAATGCATTCGAATTGCCGAGCAGAGTTTTTCGGCAGTCATCGATCAACTTTCCGTCCGCCAAACTGAACCCGCTGTTCTAGTGGAATTGGAACTTCTTGAGTTGACGGCAAAGAACACGGATTGGTTTGAGCAACTGCCAAAAACGTCTCCGATCGGGCTCGCGGTTGCATCGATGTTGCGAGACGAGGCATCGTTGGAAGAATTCAAACAGAAACTCAAAGCCGCAGGCAAACTAAAAACGGTATCCGCACCTAAAGTGGTAACCGTTAGCGGGCGGCCTGCTTCGATCTTTTTGGGTAAAGAGCTACCCATTCTCGTGCCGCAGAGCGAAGGCGAAGTTGCCACGGAATTCAAGCAAGTCGGCACTAGTGTCAAGCTCGTTCCAACTGTGTTGGGGAACGGCCATGTGAGGTTAGAATGCGAGACTGAAGTCAGCGAAATTGTAGAGGGTCAGAACTCTGGCAACGGCCACGCGCCTAAGGTCGCGACCACGATGAACAGGACGGCGGTTGAAATTAAATCGGAACGTTTTTTTGCGTCCACCATGAAGTTAGTTAAACAGAAAGGCGAAAAGGATCAACGGTTCTTGGTGATGATTGCAAAACCAAAGATTTTGTCCGACATGGAAACTGCCTCGAATCCAACGTGGACTGCAACGGCCGAACAGCTGAAAGCGGACAACCGTTGATTCGGCCAATGCCGCTTGAGCATCAGTGCTCTGAATCCGGAAAGTACCATAAGACCGTTCTAGGAACAGGCGAAAACCAGGGCGTTTCGACACCAGCCGTTTTCAGACCGTTGGCAACCCAGCAGTTGCACGTATTAAATGCGTGGTACGATCCTGTTGCTTCATAAAACGCATCGTAATCGTCATACGAAAAATCGATGCGGCTCAAACTGTCGTCGTCCGATTTGGCGAACGAATTCAAGATGTAGTCGACTAGTCGTGCATATTGCTCATGCGAGATCGTCACGGGTTTACATTCGTTGTTTTCTTTGGGACGGGCGAGTTGCACGTGCATCACCGTTGAACTAGGAACCAGAATCGCCTTTGCCGCGGTCGTTGCAGTGAGGTCTGACCAGTAAGGCGTGTCCAGATAGAAACCACGATCTCCCCAACCAATTGCAAAATGCGTTGCTCCACCGTAGGAACGTCGAAAGTCGGATCGCGAGAAGTGATTTCGCCAATCGATTTCCGGAGTTCTGATCGGAACGATAATGTCCGAATGAACGGCGCCAGAATAGACATAAATCTTGACGCCGCTGCTGCTGTCGGCCGGAACGAAATCACGGTTAGCAGGTATTAGGCCAACTAAGGCGCAAATCAAGTAAAGAACGACCGTCCCGAAAATCAGCAACCCGGCGCGACGAAGATAGATTGCCAATCGGCGCAGCCACGTCCGTTTTGAGGGGACGTCATATTTGCTTTCGACATTCCCGGCTGGAGCACTCATTACTGATACAGAGCCGAAACACGAACCAATTATTCCAAGCAATCGGCGAGTTTCGTTGTTCAGCGTGGGCTGCCTTGACAGGCGTCAGATACGGTGATACTTTCCATTGACCGTGGGGGATTAGCTCAGTTGGGAG